>CALDQK010000966.1 GCA_937911525.1 uncultured bacterium | reverse complement strand
CGGCTGCTCGGGAAGTCGCGCGACGAGCGCCCCGAGAGCGCGGCCTCGATCCTGGCCGAGCTCGACGCCGGCCTGGCCCAGAAGATCACCACCCTCCAGGTCAAGCAGGAGGAGATGGTCATTCAGCGGACCCAGGTCCTCCCCGGCGCCCCCAAGGGCGAGAAGAAGGAGTGGGGCTTCAAGGGCCTGCTCGGACGTCTCTGGGGCTCCAAGTAGGACCCTCCGGCGGTTAAGGTGCGCGCCTTCCTGAAGGAGCGCCAACCATGACCCACGACTTCCTCCAGACCCTCGGGATCGAGTCGAGCAACCCCGGCGCGGCGGCCGGCCGCTTCCTCGACCCCCAAGGGCCCGAGCTCGTCTCGCTCGACCCCGCCACCAACGAGCCCATCGCGAGCGTTCGCCAGGCGACGAGCAAGGACTACGAGGAGGTCGTCAGCAAGGCGCAGGCGGCCTTCGAGGAGTGGCGCCTGTGGCCGGCCCCCAAGCGGGGCGAGGTCGTGCGCCAGGTCGGCGAGGCCCTGCGCGAGAAGAAGGACGCCCTCGGCAAGCTGGTGACCCTCGAGATGGGCAAGATCCTGCCCGAGGGCCTGGGCGAGGTGCAGGAGATGATCGACATCTGCGACTTCGCGGTCGGCCTCTCGCGCCAGCTCTACGGCCTCTCGATGCACTCCGAGCGCCCCGGGCACCGGATGTACGAGCAGTGGCACCCCCTGGGCACCGTGGGCTGCATTACGGCCTTCAACTTCCCCGTCGCGGTGTGGGCCTGGAACGCCATGATCGCCTTCGTGTGCGGCGACAGCGTCGTCTGGAAGCCGAGCGAGCTGACCCCGCTGACGGCGGTCGCGGTCCAGAAGCTGGTCCAGGAGGTCTTCGACCGCAACGACGTCCCCGAGGGCCTCTCGGGCCTCCTGATCGGTGAGCTGGAGGAGGTCGGCAAGCCCCTGGTCGCCGACCAGCGGATCCCGCTGATCTCGGCCACCGGCTCCTGCCGGATGGGCAAGCAGGTCAGCCAGGTCGTCTCGGCGCGCCTCGGCCGCAGCCTGCTCGAGCTCGGCGGCAACAACGCGATCATCGTGCGCCCCAGCGCGGACATGGAGCTCGTCGTGCGCGGGACGCTGTTCGGCGCCGTCGGCACCGCCGGCCAGCGCTGCACCACGACCCGGCGCGTGCTGGCCCACCCCGACACCATGGGCGAGCTGAGCGAGCGCCTCGCCAAGGCCTACGGCCAGGTCAAGATCGGCCACCCCCTCGCGGACGGGACCCTGGTCGGTCCCTTGATCACGCCCGGCGCCGTCGAGGCCATGGAGAAGGCCGTCGCGGCGGCCAAGGAGCAGGGCGGCGAGGTCCTGGCCGGCGGCGGCCGCTACAGCGAGGGCGCCTGCGCCAAGGGCAACTTCGTCCAGCCGACCCTGGTCCGGGCCAAGCCCGGGATGCCGATCATGCAGGAGGAGACCTTCGCGCCCCTGCTCTACCTGGTCGAGGTCGCCGACCTCGAAGAGGCGATCCGGATCCAGAACGACGTGCCCCAGGGCCTCAGCTCGGCGATCTTCACGCGCGACCTGCAGGAGGCCGAGCGCTTCCTGACCGCGGCCGGCAGCGACTGCGGGATCGCCAACGTCAACATCGGCACCAGCGGCGCCGAGATCGGCGGCGCCTTCGGCGGCGAGAAGGAGACCGGCGGCGGCCGGGAGGCGGGCTCCGACGCCTGGAAGGCCTACATGCGCCGCCAGACCTGCACGATCAACTACTCGAGCGACCTGCCCCTCGCCCAGGGCATCACCTTCGGCTAGCCGAGCCACCCTCAGCCCCAGTCAAGGGCCCCTCGTGCCCGTGCCCGTGCCCGTGCCCGATCGAGCGCCCAAAGCGAAAGCCCCACCGAGGCCTCCCGTCCCAGGCCCTGGAGGAAACACATGACCGAGCCCCGCATGGGCGCGCACGAGATCCGCGAGCGCTTCCTGAAGTACTTCGAGGAGCAGGGTCACACCCGCGTGGACAGCTCCTCGCTGGTCCCCGCCAACGACCCGACCCTGCTCTTCACCAACGCGGGCATGGTCCAGTTCAAGGACGTGTTCCTGGGCCGCGACGAGCGGCCCTACACGCGCGCGACCACCGCCCAGCGCTGCCTGCGCGCGGGCGGCAAGCACAACGACCTCGACAACGTCGGGTTCACGCCGCGCCACCAGACCATGTTCGAGATGCTGGGCAACTTCAGCTTCGGGGACTACTTCAAGCGCGACGCGATCGAGTTCGCCTGGACCTTCCTGACGCACGACCTGCGGATCCCCGCGGAGCGCCTCTGCGTCTCGGTCTACAGCGGCGAGGGCGAGGCGGCCCCCTTCGACGAGGAGGCCTACCAGCTCTGGCAGGACCAGGGCCTGCCCGTCGAGCGGATCTACAAGTGCCCCGCCAAGGAGAACTTCTGGCAGATGGGCGACACGGGTCCCTGCGGGCCCTGCACCGAGATCCACATCTACCGCGAGGGGGACGCGCCCGGCGACGCGCTGACCCCCGGCAAGGGCCCCGAGTTCGAGGACACGAAGTACACCGAGCTCTGGAACCTCGTGTTCATGCAGTACGACAAGCAGGAGAGCGGCGACCTGGTCCCGCTCCCCGCGCCCTGCGTCGACACCGGCGCGGGCCTCGAGCGCCTGGCTTGTGTGCTCGCGGGCGTCGAGAGCAACTACGAGACGGAGCTGCTCAAGCCCCTGGTCGACAAGGCCAAGGAGCTGGCCAAGGTCCGCGGCCCCCAGGGCGAGAGCGAGAGCGCGTATCAGGTGATCGCGGACCACGCGCGCGCGACCAGCTTCCTGATCGCGGACAACGTGTTCCCCGACAACAACGGGCGCAACTACGTCCTGCGCCGGATCATGCGCCGCGCGATCCGCTTCGGCGCGCAGGTCGGGCTCGAGGACCTGTTCTTTCACGAGGTGTGCCTCGAGGTCGTCGACCGCTTCCAGGAGGCCTACCCGGGCCTCGCCAAGGCGCGGGCGGTGATCGAGGAGGTGGTCCGAAACGAGGAGACCGCCTTCCGCAAGACGCTGAGCAAGGGCCTGCGCGAGTTCCAGAAGGCGCTCGACGAGCTGCCCGAGGGGAGCAAGGAGTTCCCCGTCGCCGAGGCCGGCAAGCTCAAGGACACCCACGGCTTCCCGGTCGACCTGACCGGCGTCATGGCGCGCGAGCACGGCCTGACCCTCGACGAGGAGGCGGTCAAGCAGTGGATCGCGGAGGTCCACGACGCGCCCGGCAAGGGCGGCGTCGGCGGCGCGGGCGAGAAGATCGGCGACGCCTACTACGAGATCGTGAACGCGCTCCCCGACCAGGGCGACTTCCTCGGCTGGGAGACGACCTCGGCCAAGGGCTGCACCCTGCGCGCGATCCTGCGCGCGGACGGCGTCTCGGTGACCGAGGCGGGCGAGGGCGCCGAGGTCGAGCTGGTGTTCGACTCGACGCCCTTCTACGCCGAGTCCGGCGGTCAGACCGGCGACACGGGCCGGATCCTCGGCCAGGGGATCGAGATCGAGGTCAGCGACTGCCACAAGCCGACGGGCGGCGCGCACTTCCACAAGGGCAGGGTCGTGAGCGGCAAGGTCGTGGTCGGGCGCAGCTACGAGCTCGAGGTCGACGTGGCGCGCCGGGACGCGATCCGACGCAACCACAGCGCGACGCACCTGCTCCACCACGCCCTGCGCGAGATCCTCGGCGAGCACGTGATCCAGAAGGGCTCGCTGGTCGAGCCCGACCGGCTGCGCTTCGACTTCAGCCACGGCAAGCCGCTCAGCCCCGAGCAGCGCCAGGCGATCGAGCGGCACGTCAACGCGCACGTGCTCCAGAACGTCGGCTCGCGGACCCGCGAGATGTCCCTCGACGAGGCGCAGGAGGCGGGCGCGATCGGCCTCTTCGGCGAGAAATACGGCGAGCGAGTGCGGGTGGTCGAGATCGGCTCCGACTCGGTCGAGCTCTGCGGCGGCACCCACGTGGGCGCCTCGGGCGACATCGGCCTGTTCGCGATCACGAGCGAGACCGGCGTCGCGGCCGGGGTGCGCCGGATCGAGGCGGTCACGGGCTACGGCGCGATCGGCCACTTCCACGAGCTGGCCGAGACCGTCGGCCGGGCGGCGGAGAGCCTCAAGGCCAAGGACCCGGGCGACGTGCTGAGCAAGCTGGGCAAGCTGCAGGAGCAGCTCAAGGCGAGCCGGCGCGAGGTCGAGCAGCTCAAAGGCAAGCTCGCCGCGGGCGGCTCGTCTAGCGGCGAGGAGGACGAGATCGTCGAGGTCAAGGGCGTCAAGCTGCTCGCCAAGCGGGTCCCGGCGGCCGAGCCCAAGGTCCTCCGTCAGGCGGCCGACACCCTCCGCCAGCGGATCGGCTCGGGCGTGGTCGTGCTCGCGGGCGAGGACGAGGGCAAGGCCCGCCTGCTGGTGGCGGTGACCAAGGACCTGACCAAGCAGGTCCACGCCGGCAAGCTGGTCGGCAGCCTGGCCAGCCACGTCGACGGCAAGGGCGGCGGGCGCCCCGACATGGCGCAGGCCGGCGGCCCCAAGGTGGCCGGGATCGACGCCGCGATCGGCGGCGCGCGCGACGAGCTGGCGGCTCAGCTCGGCTAAGGCGTGCAGCTGCGCGCGGGCAGTGTGCTCGGCGGGTGCCGCCTCGAGGCCCCGCTCGGCCAGGGGGCGACCGGGCTGACGTGGGCCGCGCACCACGAGGCCCTCGACGTGCCCGTCGTGGTCAAGCTGCTCGACCCCAAGAGGGGCTGGGGGAACCAGGCCCTGCGCGAGGGCTTCCTCGCGGAGGGCCGCTCCCTGGCCAAGCTCAACCATCCAGCGGTGGTCCGGGTCCTCAACGCGGGCGAGGAGCAGCAGGTCGCCTACCTGGTGCTCGAGCGCCTGGAGGGCCCCTCCCTGCGCGGTCTGCTGCGCGAGCGGACCCCGAGCTTCGACGAGACCATCGACTGGACCCGCCATCTGGCCGAGGGCCTGGGGGAGGTGCACGCCGCGGGGCTCGTCCACCGCGACGTGAAGCCCGAGAACGTGCTCTTCGACCGGGACGGCCGCCCCAAGCTGGTCGACTTCGGCCTGGCCTTCCAGGCCGGCGATCGCGACCAGGCCACGGTGCTGGGGACCCCGGCCTACATGTCCCCCGAGGCCGCTCGCGGCCAGAGCCTCGACGGGCGGAGCGACCTCTACTCGCTCGGCGTGCTGCTCTTCGAGCTGCTCTGCAACCGCTGGCCCTTCAACGCGCCCGAGCCGCGCCTCCTGCTGCGCAAGCAGGTCGAGGCCGAGCTCGACCCCGCGCCCCTGCTCGAAGCCGACGTGCCGCGCGGGGTCGTGGACTTCATCACGAGGGCTCTGGCGAAGGACCCCGACCAGCGCCCCGAGGACGGCGCGGCCTTCGCCGAGGAGCTGGCCGACTCGATCCACGCGCGCCCCGCGCCGGCTCGGCGGCGACGCTCGGGGCGAGCGCGCAGCACGGCCTCCCGCCGCGCGCTCGGCTCGGCCTCTCGCCGCGGGCTCAGCTCGGGCAGCCACACCGTGCGCGCCTCGGGGGTCCGCCGCGGCAAGCGCGCGCGACGCGCGAGCTCGGCGGGCTGGGTGTGGGCCCTGGCGGCCCTGATCGCGGCGGGGGCGGGGATCGCGGCCTTGATCCTCTTCTCCCGCTAGCCCGTGTCCGGTCCATGCGAGCTGATCGGCGGACGCTACGAGCTCCGGGCCGGGCTGGGCCGGGGCGCCATGGGCAGCGTGTGGCGCGCCTTCGACCGCGACGCGGGCCGCGAGGTCGCGCTCAAGCTGCTGAGCGGAGACCAGCGACCCGTGGCGCGCGAGCGCTTCCAGCGGGAAGCCGAGCTGACCGCGCGCCTGCGCCATCCCGGGATCGTGCGGATCCACGCGGCGGGCGAGCACGCCGGCCAGCCCTACCTGGTCTACGAGCTGGTCGAGGGCGGGCGCACCCTGGAGGAGGAGTGGCGGGACCGCCCCCCCGCCGAGCGGCTGGACCTGCTCGAGCAGGTCGCGGACGCCGTCGGCGCAGCCCACGCGGAGGGGATCGTGCACCGCGACCTCAAGCCCAGCAACGTGCTGATCGACGCGGCGGGGCGGGCGCGCGTGGCGGACTTCGGGGTCGCCCTGGATCGGGCAGCCGACCGCCTGACGCGGACCGGCGCCATGGTCGGCAGCCCGACCTACATGTCCCCCGAGCAGCTGGCGGGAGAGCGCGACCAGATCGGCCCCGCGAGCGACGTGTGGAGCCTGAGCGTGATCCTGTGCGAGCTCCTCTCGGGGCAGCCGCCCTTTCATGGCTCGAGCCTGCTCGAGCTCTCGGCGCAGATCGCGCAGGCGACCCCGAGCGTCCCGCGAGGCGCCGTCGAGGGGCCCTTGCGCGCCCTGATCCTGGCGGGCCTGCAGCGCGACCCCGGCGCGCGGCCGGCTGACGCGAGCGAGTTCTCGACCCGCCTGCGCGCGGCGCGGGGCGCAGGGGAGACCTCGCCCAGGCCCTGGTTGGCGATCGCGCTGGCGATCTTCCTGGGCGCGCTCGGGCTCCTGGCCGGCGCCCTCGCGAGAGAGCGGTCCGGAGAGGCTGCGACCGCGAAGGCCTCTCCCTCCAGCAGCCCCCGGCGTCCGGCGGGGGTCAGCGTCGCTTCACCCGCCCGCCCCCCGACTCGGGTCACGCTTCGGCTGCCCGTCGAGCACCCGCACGACCTCGCCTGGTGGAGCGGGGAGCTGCTCGTGGCCGCTGAGCGCGGCCTGCACCTCTTCGACCCTGCCAGCGGAGCGCTGCGCCGGAGCTGGCCGGGGAGCTTCCGCGCCTGCGCGGTGCTGCCCTCCGGGAGCGTGCTGCTCCAGCGCGAGCGCCGCGAGCTGCACCTGCTGCACGCCCGCGACGCCGAGCCGCAGCTGCTCGCCCGACGCGCCCTGCCGCTCTACGACCTGAGGGTCTCCGCGGACGGACGGAGCGTGGCGTGGCGCGAGGCGGGCGAGGTCGTGCTGCGCAGCCTGGTTCAGACTCCCTCGGGCGGCTGGGGGCTGCGAGAGGCCTGGCGCGCGCTGGTCCCCAGCCAGGACCCGCGCGATCTCGAGATCACTCCCACTCGGGTCTACTGCGCCAGCAAGGGAGCCCTCGTCAGCTGGGATCGCCAGAGCGGAGCGGTCCGCTCCCGCCACGACGCGGGACCGCTCTGCTTCGCCCGCGACGAGGCGGGCCAGGTGTTGGCCTGCGGCTACGCCAACGGCTCCGTCGAGCTGCGCGACGCGAACACCGCGCGCTTGCTCCGCTTGCTCAGCGCCAGGCACGCCGAGCGGGGCCCGGTGGCGCTGCTCGAGCTGGCGCACCTCGGGAGCGTGCGCGCGCTCTGCTTCGCGGGTGGACGCCTGATCTCCACCGATCGCAACGACGACCCGCGCGACTCGCGCCGGGAAGAGGACGGCTCGACCCTCTCGATCTGGAGGCTCGAGAGCGGCGAGCGGCTCGGCTGGGAGCTCTGTCCGCGCGAGGGAGCGTTCTCACGGCTCCGGGCTCAGCCGGGGGGCGATTGGCTAGCGCTGGCTCGGAGGAGCCCCCCCAGCGTCGTGCTCTTGCGCTCGCTCTCCTCCCTGGAGCGCTCACGGGGTGGCCGAGCGCCGCGCTGATTCCGGAGGGGAGCCGAGCTGGATCCCGCATGGCGAGTGGCCCAGCAGGGACACGACCCAAGGATCCCGGGCGCGAGCGCCAGGGGGCTGCTAAGGTCGTGGCGGGGGGCTGGACAGGAGCTTCAGCCGTGAGTGACGCTGGCTGGCGCCGCTGGGAACGTGAGTGGGAAGCCAATCCGGGTGATCTCGACGCCCTCGAGGCGGCGATCGCCGGTCGACGGCGCGCCGGGATCGGCGTCCCCGGACGCCTGCTCGCTGCGCGGCGCTTTCCTGGACGCGAGTTCGACTCGGTCCTCTCGCTGCGGGTCGGAGCCTGGCTCCCCGACGGCCGCGCGATCGAGGTCGGCCGGACCCCGCGCGGGGGAATGGGCGTCACGATCCCCCCGCACAACGCCTGGTGGATCCAGCCCGAGACCTCGACCCCCCTCGGGGTGCGCGACTTCAGCGGCGTGGACAGCCTGGCCCAGGAGCTGCGCCGCCACTCGGTCCCGGGTCTGCGCACGCGCCGGCTCGCGATCACCGACGGAGTCCTGGGCAAGCTCGCCAGCTGCCCCTCCCTCAGCCACCTCGACTTCGGCGCCTGCGAGCGCCTGACCGAGCACGGGCTGAAGCACTTGCTCGAGCTCGAGCGCCTCTACCGGCTCGAGCTGAACGACTGCGAGCACGTGGAGGACGCGGGGCTGGCGATCCTGACCCGCGCCCCGGACCTCAGCCGGCTGGCCCTCAAGAACGCCGCCCGCGTGACGGACGTCGGCCTGAGCTACCTGGGCGAGCTCGATCGGCTGACCCACCTCGCGCTCTCGGGCAGCCCGATCAGCGACGAGGGCGTGGCCCAGCTGCGCGGCCTCGAGCAGCTCGAGGAGCTCAGCCTCGAGCGCTGCGGGATCACCGACGCCTCGCTGGCCTCGATCCGCGGGCGTCGGCTGGAGCGCCTCAGCCTGGCCTGGTGCAAGCGGATTCGCGACCCAGGCCTGGTCCACCTCGCCGAGCTGCCCGCCCTGCGCCAGCTCAAGCTCCAGGCTTGCCAGCAGATCACCGACGACGGGCTGGCCTGCTTGAGCGGCGTCCAGGAGCTCGAGGACCTGCACCTCGGCCCCTCGCTCCGGCTGACCGACGAGGGCCTGCGCCACGTCAGCCGCATCCGCAGCCTGCGCCAGCTCAAGCTGCCCCACTGCACCCGCGTCGGCGACGCCGGCCTGGCCTGGCTGGGCGACTTGAGCCAGCTGGAGGAGCTGAGCCTCGAGGGCTGCCAGCGGCTCAGCCCCGCCGGCTTCCAGCACCTGCGCCGGCTGACCAGCCTGCGCAAGCTGGTCGTGCGCCACTGCGAGGGCTTCACCGACGCCGCCTGCGCCGCGCTCCAGGAGCTGGAGCTCGAGCACCTCGACGTGTCCTGGTGCAGCGGCGTGACGGACAAGAGCCTGGACCTCCTGGCCCAGCTGCCGAGCCTGCGCCGCCTCCAGGTCGAGTTCTGCGACGGGATCAAGCTCCGCGGCCGGCGCGCCTTCCGCGACGCCCGCCCGGATGTAACGCTCTTGCTCTAGCGGGCCTTCGGGCCGGGAGCAGAGCGGTGCAATCGATCGGCGGCTATCGCGTCCTGGGGCGGCTGGGGAGCGGCGGCATGGGCGCCGTCTTTCGCTGCCTGGACGAGGCCACGGGTCGCGAGCTCGCCGTCAAGGTCCTCCCGCAAGGGGTCTGGGCCACCTCCTATCAGCGCGAGCGCTTCCGCCGCGAGGCGCTGGCCCTCGCCAAGCTGCGACACCCCAACGTGCTGCGCGTGTTCAGCGCCGGAGAGGAAGACGGCCTTCCCTTCCTCGCCGTGGCGCTGCACTCGGGCGGGTCCCTGAGCGAGCGGGTCCGCGAGGACCCCCTCGCGGCCGAGGAGGCCGCCCGGATCGGTCTGGCGCTCGCCCGGGGGCTCGCGGCCGCGCACGCAGCGGGGATCCTGCACCGCGACCTCAAGCCGGACAACGTCCTCTTCGACGAGCGGGGGGAGCCGCTCCTGTGCGACTTCGGCCTCGCCAAGGACCTGTCCGGTGAGGGGGAGCGCCAAAGCCTGACCCAGACCGGCGCGTTCTTGGGCACCCCCGGCTATTGGGCGCCCGAGCAGGCGGGCGGCGCGGACGACACGGGGCCCGCGACCGACGTGTTCGGCCTGGGGGCGACCCTCTACGCGGCGCTCACGGGTGGCCCGCCCTTTCGCGGCGACTCGGTGATCGAGGTCCTCAACGCGACCCACCTGGGCGCGATCGAGCCGCTGACTCGGCTCCGGCCGGACCTTCCGCCGCGGCTCACGCGGGTGGTCATGGACTGCCTCGCCCAGGACCCCGACCAGCGGCCGCGCTTGCCCGAGGTCGAGCGGCGGCTGGAGTCGGTCCTGGCGGCGGGCGGTTCGGGGCGGCGGGGGAAGGTTTGGCTGCTCGGCGGCGGCCTGGTCCTGAGCCTGAGCCTGGGGCTCGCCGGTGCGGCTGGACGGGGCTCGGGCTCGGCGCCCTCGCCGGCGCCAGCGCAGAATCCAGCCGCGAGCGTCTCCCCCACCGCGACCCCGGTCGGCTCGACCGCGCCAGACTTCTTGCGCGACCAGGAGCGCCCGCTGCTCTCCGTTCCTGGCGTTCGCCGAGTTCACTTCGCCGCCGGGCGCCGCTACCTGCTGACCCGTGCTCACGAGACCGAGCGCGAGGTCGTGCTCCAGCGCTGGGATCTCTCCAGCGGCGAGCTCTGCGCGGACGGCGACCTGCGCGCGCTGGCGCCGTCGAGCGGCGACGAGCACGTCTACGTTCCTCCCCGTGGCGCGCGCTTCGTCGACTGGTACGGCGCTCGGCTGAACGTGCGCTCCGTAACGGCGCAGGGCGTGCGGACGCGCGCCGTGAAGTGGCAGGGGCGCACGCTGAAGGCCGTGGCCTGCGGGCCCTCCGGGGCGCCCGTCCTGGTGAGCGCGGGCCAGGAGGTGGGGCAGCTCGAGGAGGGCGAGCTGAGGCCGCTCTTCCTCTGTGAAGAGCTGCGGGAGATCAAGCACCTCGCGCTCTCGCCAGGGGGCGACGTCCTCGCCCTCGGCGGCGGGTTGGCGCCGCCCAAGATCGGGTATCGCCTCTCGTTGCGGGGCTGCCCCAGCGGCGAGCCACTGGCGGGCTTCCCGCCCCAGGACTTCCAGCGCTGGCCCCGCCTGCTCCGCTTCCTCCCGGGTGCGGAGCCTCGGCTGCTGGTTCACGACGGCCTGAGCGTGACCTTGCTCGGCCGGCGCGGGCTCGAGGTGCTGGGAGAGGCGGACTCCTTGGGCTTGGCCCAGCCGCTGCACCCGAGCGGGGTGTCGACCTTCGTCGTCCTCAGCGACGAGCACATCCTCTCCTTGGCCCGTCCGATCCCAGGCTTCCAGAGCTACGACCTCGCCCTCTGGAACGTGACCACGCGTCGCTTGGTGCTCCGCTTCCTGGAGCGGAAGAAGCCCCACTACATCGACCTCTGCGTGGACGCCGAGCGCGAGTGGGTCGCGCTGCTCACGCACGAGGGAGAGGTCGAGTTCCGGCGGCGCTCGCGCTTCTTGCCGAAGTAGCGGAGCGCGCCTTCCGCTCCGCCCACCCGGACGCGAGCTCCTGCTCTAGCTTGACCAGGCTTGTCAGGGGCCTTGACGAGGACCGACCGCGGCGCGGGCAAGCTCCCCGCCATGAGCAAGCCGCCGGCAACGACCTTCGTCCCCTGGTTCGTCCTGATCGTGAGCGCCTCGTCCCTGGCGGGTGCCGCGCTGGGCTTCCAGGAGGGAGCGCAGCGAGGCTTCTACTTCTGCCTGTGCAGCAGCTGGGGCCCCAGCCACGAGCTCGAGTTCGCGCGGCGCTGGGCGCTCAGGGGAAGCCTGGTCGGCTGTGGCCTGGCCGTGCTGAGCCTCGCCTCGCCCTGGAGGCTGCCGCAGAGGCTCGGTGAAGTCGTCCTGCGCTCCGAGGCGGGGACGCCCCCTCAGGAGCTCCTGCGCTCGCTGGTCCTGACCCTGCCCCTCCTCACCTCGGGTGGGCTCGCGCTGGCGGCCTGCGAGCACTGGCTGGGTGAGCTCGCCGAGCCCATGCTGCTCGTCTCACCCGAGATCGCGCTCTGGAGCTCCCTGCTGGGCGCCTGCCTCCTGGGAGCGCTCGCGCTCCGACACGGCCTCACGAGCTGGGGCAGCTGGGGTCGTCGCCTCGCGCTCACGACTCTGGGAGCCCCGACCTTGGCGGGCATGGTGGCCCTGGCGCTGTGGCCCTAGCCGGCGCGTCTGGCGCTGGCCGCGTGCCACACGCAACGCGGCGGCCACGAGGGCCGCCGCGTTCGACTCGACAGGACGCGCAGATCGCTAGAACTGGCGCTCGTCCTCGTCCTCGCCCTCGCGCCGCTCGCCTCGCTCGCCGCGCTCGGGCCCACGCTCGCTGCGACCGAAGGCGCGCTCACGCTCCTGGCCGAAGCCGCCGCCCTGGCCGCGACCGAAGCCGCGTCCCTGGCCGCGACCGAAGCCGCGTCCCTGGCCGCGACCGAAGCCGCGCTCGCCCTGGCCGCGACCGAAGCCGCGTCCCTGGCCACGACCGAAGCCGCGCTCGCCCTGGCCGCGACCGAAGCCGCGCTCGCCCTGGCCGCGACCGAAGTCGCGCTCGCCCTGGCCGCGACCGAAGCCGCGCTCGCCCTGACCACGACCGAAGCCGCCTCCCGGGCCACGACCGAAGCCGCGTCCCTGGCCACGACCGAAGCCGCGTCCCTGGCCACGACCGAAGCCGCGCTCGCCCTGACCACGACCGAAGCCGCGCTCGCCCTGGCCGCGACCGAAGCCGCGCTCGCCCTGACCAC
>CALDQK010000965.1 GCA_937911525.1 uncultured bacterium | reverse complement strand
GCAACCCAACGTCGCGATTGGACCGCGCCTGCTCCTGGTGTTCCTGGCCTACGCGCTCTGCGCCTGGCTGGGGCTCAAGTTCTCGCTGCCCGGGACCTTCGCCTCGCCGGTGTGGCCGCCCTCGGGGATCGGCCTCGCGGCGGTGCTCTTCTTCGGGGCGCGCGCCTGGCCCGCGGTGTTCCTGGGGGCCGTCGCGGCCAACGCGGTCGCTCTGACCCAGACCAGCGCTCCTCCCGGAGGAGGGGTGATCGCGCTGGCCTGCTCCCTGGTCGGCGTCGGCAACACCCTCGAGGCCCTCTTCGCGGCGCGCTTCCTCCGCCCCGCCGAGGGCCCTCCCCACTACCCGCGCAGCGCGGTTCAGTTCGGGCGCCTGGTGTGGGTCAGCCTGGTGGCCTGCGCGATCTCGGCCTCGATCGGCGCGCTCTCGATGCGCCTGACCGGGACCGTGCCTCCGGCCAGGCTCCCGGTCGCCTGGCTGACCTGGTGGACGGGCGACGTCGTGGGGATCCTGACCGTCGGCCTGGCCGCGCTGGCCTGGTTCACGCCGCGCGAAGGCGCGACCAGCGCCGGGCGCTGGGAGGCCCTCGCGATCGCCCTGACCCTGGCCGGCCTGGGGCTGCTCGCCCTCGGCCCCTGGGCCTCCTCGCGGGTCGGCGCAGGGCTGGTCTACCTGACCGTCCCCAGCCTGGCCTGGGCCGTGTTCCGCTTCGGGCCTCGCGGCGGGACCGCGGCCGTCATGCTGCTCTCGGGCCTGGCGGTGTGGGGCTCGATCGTGCACCCCGGGCCCTTCGCCTTCGAGGACCTGACCCGGACCGGCGTGCTGCTCCTGCTGCAAGGCTTCATCGGCGTGTGCTCGGTCACCGCGCTCCTGCTCTGGGTGGCGCTGGCGGGCCGCCAGCGCGCCGAGGCGGCGCTGCGCGAGCTGAACGAGTCCCTCGAGGAGCGCGTCTCCGCGGCCAGCGGGGTCCTGCGCGCGAACGAGGCCAAGCTGGCCGAGGCGCGCAAGCTGGAGAGCATGGGGCTCCTGGCGGGCAGCGTGGCTCACGACATGAACAACTTGCTCCAGGGAGTGTTCCTGCACGGCGGGCTGGCTCGTCAGGCGGTCACGGCGGGGAGCCCAGCCCTCGAGCACCTCGACGACCTCGACTCGACGGCGCACGCCCTGAGCGCGCTCGCGCGGCGCATGCTGGACTACGCCGGTCAGGCCAAGGTCCGCAGCCGCCGGGTCCAGCTCGACGCCGTCGCCGAGGAGGTGTGCAAGCTGCTCGGCTCGCAGCTCCCCGAGGGGGTGCGCCTCGAGCGCGAGCTCGCCGCCGAGGGCGAGGTCCTCGGCGACCCCGTGCAGCTCGGCCAGGTGATCCACAACCTGCTGACCAACGCCGTCGAAGCGACCGAGAGCGCGGAGGGCGGCGCGGTGCGCCTCTCTACTCGCCGGGTCGAGCGCGGCGACCTGCGCGCCCGCGGCGGCGAGGCCCTTCCCCCTGGGGAATACGTGCTGCTCGAGGTCCGCGACGAAGGGCCGGGCGTCGCCCCCGAGCTCGAGGGGCGCCTGTTCGACCCCTTCGTGACGAGCAAGGAGGGCGGGCGCGGGCTGGGTCTGGCCGCGGTCCAGGGCCTGGTGACCGCTCACGGGGGCGCGATCGAGGTCGAGTCCTCCTCGAGCGGGGCCTGCTTCCGCCTCTGGCTGCCGCTGGCCGTCCCCGAGGAGGCGTCCGCGGAGGCTGCGCCGCCCGCCGCGCACGAGCCGACCTGCCGCGGCCGGGTCCTGGTCGCCGACGACAGCAAGGTGCTGCGCGTGACCGCGGGGCGCCTGCTCGAGAGCCTCGACTACCAGGTCGTGCTGGCTAACGACGGCGAGGAGGCGTGCGAGCGCTACGCCGAGGACCCAGCGGGCTTCGCGCTGGTCCTCCTCGACTACGCCATGCCCCGCCTGGACGGCCCGAGCGCGCTGGAGCGCATGCGCGCGCTGCGGCCCGCGCAGCCGGCGCTCTTCATGAGCGGCTACACCCAGCATCAGCTCGGGCTCCCGCCCGAGACGCCGCTCCTGGGCAAGCCCTTCTCGCCGGACGGGCTCGAGGGCGCGGTCGAGGCCGCGCTCGCTCAGTCCTTGCGGAAGTCGTAGTCGTCGCCGGAGTAGTAGCTCCCCTCGATCCGTCCGTCGATCGCCAGGCCGCGGAAGTCCTTGCTCGCGCCGAAGCTGCCGACCTTGTCGAACTCCAGTCGGTGCAGGCGGCCGAAGGCGCGCGGCGCGCGGACGACCAGGTAGCAGGCCTCCCCCTGGCTGACGACGGAGAAGCGGGGCGCGCCGCGGGAGGCTGCGTCCTCGCTCTGCCCGCCGCTGTTGTTGCGGGGGGTCCCGTAGGCGTCGGGGGTCATGTCGAGGTAGGCGCTGAAGCCCTCGTGCTCGTAGCTGCAGGTCCCGTCGCTCGCGAAGGTCCAGCGGATCGTCTTGGTCGAAGAGAAGCTGAACTCCCCCGCGGAGAGGACCTCGCTCCGATAGCGGTAGCTGCCCTTGCGCTGCAGGCGGGCCGCGAGCTCGGGCCGGGCGCGCGGGGCGGGGCCCCAGCGCGCCGAGCTCGCCAGCGCGCTCAGGCGCGCCAGGACCCGCTCGCCGAGGGCGCGCCCGAGGGCCTCGCGCTGGGGGGCCTGCAGCCGCTTCCAGAAGGCGTCCGAGTCGCCGACCGCGGCGCCGACGAAGAGGCTCCAGCCGGGGCCCAGGGCCAGCAAGCCGGCCCGGCGCGTGAGCCAGCCCTGGGGCCCGCGGTCCTCGACGAGCAGACGCGAGAGCTGCAGCCCGCTCGCCAGCCGGAGGTCGGTCTGCGCGACGCGCACGCGCTTGGACCCCGGGCGACGTTGGACGCCGAAGCGAGCGTCGTCGAGCCAGGTCGAGAGGGCCGCGCCGGTGTCGTCGGGGAGGAAGGGCTGGAGGTCGATCAGGACCGGGACGTCCCAGGCGGCGCCCGCGGGGAGCGCGACGCGCAGGCGGAAGGCGGCCCGGTTGAGCGGGGCGTCCTTCAGCTCGACCGGCTGGAGATCTGGGGGGAGCGCGTAGCGCAGGTGGAGGAAGGCGCGCTCGCTCCCCCCCTGGGCCGGCAGCTGCGTTGCAGGCAGCTCGGTGTGGGGGAAGCGCACCCGCGCGCCCTCGAGCGCGCGCACGAGCGCAGGCGCCACCTCGCTGAAGCGCTGCGGGTCGCGCGCGCGGAGGACGAGGGCCTGAAAGCCGCCGCCGATCGAGACCGCGGCGGAGAGGATCACGCGCTGCTCCTCGCCGCGGCGACCGAGCCGGCCGCGGAGGGCGTAGGGGAAGCCCTCGCCGGTCGCGCCGCTGCGGGGCGGGAGCTGGCGCTCGGGGGCCCAGCCGCGGGTGGCCTGGGCGGCGAAGCGGTCGAGCGCGCCGGCGAGGTCCTCACCGGGCGCGTAGCGGCTGATCCCGAGCAGGAGCAGCTCGACGCCGGGGCCCGCGCTGAGGCGGACGGCCTTGGGCGAGGGCGAAGGCGCGCGCTTCCAGGTCGCGGGCAAGTCGAGCTCGAGGCGGCCCACGCGAAGCGCGCTCGTGACTGGGCTCGCGTCCTGGCCGCGAGCCGGGGTGGCGCCAAGGAGGCACAGGAGGGTCAGCGTGAGCAGGGGGCGCATGTCGCACTGTGGCGCCAAGCCACACCCCGATCCAGCCGTGAACAGAGCAACTCGCTGAGCGGAGCGCCGAGAGCGACGCAAAGCCTGTAGCAGCGCGGAAATCCCTGGACCACCCGTCGTTGACACGTCCCAGGGCCCGTGCTCTACTCCCCGCCCACCAAGGAGGCCTGGGGGGCCTTGAGTGAGCCTGAGGGAGACCAATGACGCCCTCAAGTACTCACACTTAGGGATCTCCTACGCGGTCGTTCTCGGTGGGTCGTTCTTCCTCGGATCCAAAGCCGACGAGAAGTTCGGGACGTCTCCTTACATGGCGCTCTGCGGCGGCATGTTCGGCGCCGTCGCGGGCTTCTGGTACCTCTACCGAGAGGTCTACGGCAAGCGAGACGAGGCGGAGCGGGGCAGCCCAGAGAAGCCAAAGCGGCAAGACGACAACGGATCACCCCCGGCGAAGAACGCCTAGCTGAGCTCCCTTCACTTGGGTCCCCTCAGCGAACGCGCCTTCCCCCTCGATCAGGCTCGAGAGGAAGAATGGATCTCGCACCGATCATGGGTCTCGACCTCCTGAACCAGCTCCCGCTGGCGTGGATCAGCGAGCACCTGATGGGGATCGAGCCGATCGCCGGCCTGTCCTGGCTGGGGATCAGCAAGCACGTCGTGGTGATGCTGATCGCGGCGGTCTTGCTGCTGCTGGTCTTCGTCCCCTTCGGCAAGGCGGTCAGCGCCGGCCCCGTGCCCCGCGGTCCCATGACCAACGCGCTCGAGTCGGTGCTGCTCTTCCTGCGCGACGAGGTCGCCCGGCCCTTCCTGGGCCAGGAGGGGGACAAGTTCCTCCCCGTGATCTGGACCTTCTTCTTCTTCATTCTGTTCTGCAACCTGCTCGGCCTGGTCCCGATCCCGGTCAAGGTCCCGATCGACCACCACGGCCAGACGCAGTGGATGTGGTTCGGCGCGGTGACCGCGACCGGCAAGATGCAGGTCACCGGCACCTTGGCCTTCATGGCCTTCGCCTGGTACCACGCGGCCGGAATCAAGGCCCAGGGCCTCGTCCCCTACATTCGCCACATCGTGCCCGGCGGCGTGCCGCTCCTGCTCGTGCCGCTGATCGCGGTGCTCGAGGTGGTCGGCCACATCGTCAAGCCCTGCGCGCTCATGATTCGACTCTGGGCCAACATGACGGGCGGCCACGCGGTCCTCTACGCCGTGCTGAACTTCGTGTTCGCGTTCGGAATCCTCGGCGCCGCGGCCCTGGCCGGCATGAGCGTCGTGACCGTGGTCGGCGGCTTCGCCGTCGTCTGCCTCGAGATCTTCGTGGCCTTCCTGCAGGCCTACGTGTTCACCTTCCTCGTCGTCGTGTTCCTGGGTGGATCGCTCCACCCGCACTAAGCGCGGAAACCAATACCCCTCGCTGCTGAAGAGACAGCAGCACCCTCAAGGAGAGCTGAAATGCTGGACCTGATCACCCTCGCCGCTGACATGGGCTCGCAGAACCTCGGCTTCGCGCTCGGCCTCGCGGCCGTCGGCGCCGGCCTGGCCGCCATGGGCGCTGGCATGGGCATTGGCAAGATCGGCGGTAGCTCGGTCGAGTCGATGGCTCGTCAGCCCGAGGTCAGCGGCGACATTCGCGGCGCCATGATCCTCACCGCCGCCCTCATCGAGGGTGTCGCCCTGTTCGCGGTCGTCGTCGCCTTCCTGGGCAACAACGGCCTGCTGGACGTCCTCAAGAGCATGACCGGCCCCGCCAACTAGTCGTCTCTTGCGTCTCTTGTCCGCTTTCGAATTCACCCTCATCGGAGGAGCTGAATGAGCGTTTTGCTCCAGCTACTTGCGGCAGGCGATGGTCACCACGCCCCGCCGCTCCTCGACCCGCACGGCTTCGGTCTCATCTTCTGGACCGGTCTGATCGTCGGTCTCGTCATGATCGCGCTCTACAAGCTGGCGTGGGGGCCTCTGCTCGAGGCCCTCGACAAGCGTGAGCAGGCGATCGCTGGCGCGATCGAAGAGGCCGCCCAGACCAAGCGCGAGGCCGAAGCGGTCAAGCAGCGCTACGAGGATCAACTGGAGCAAGTCCGTCAGGAAGCCCAGAAGATCATCGACGAGGGCGAGGCGGACAAGAAGCGGATCATCGCTGACGCCCGCGCCAAGGCCACGCAAGAGGCCGACGAGATCAAGGCGCGCGCCGAGCGCGACATCTCCCTGGCCAAGAACAAGGCCCTGGGTGAGGTCAAGCAGAGCGCCGCGGTCCTGGCCATGGCGATCGCCGAGAAGGTGATCCAGGCCGAGGTCGATCAGGGCAAGCACAGCCAGATCGTGGACGAGGTCCTCGCGGCCTACGAGCGAGGCTAGCCCGGCGTGAGCGGCGGCGAAGAGACGATCGGCACGGTCTACGGCAACGCCCTCCTCGACCTCGCGTTCGAGCAGGGCGTGCACGGCGAGGTCCTCGCGGAGCTGCGCGAGTTCGACGCCCTGCTGGCCAAGGAGGCCGACTTCGAGGCCTTCCTCGGCACGCCCAAGATTCGGGCTGACGTCAAGAAGGACGTGGTCAAGAAGGTGTTCTCGGGGCAGGTCTCCGACACCACCCTCCATTTCCTCTTGCTCGTGATCGACAAGGGGCGCCAGATCTATCTGCGCCAGATCATCGCGGCCTTCATCGAGGGCTACCACGAGCGCATGGGCGAGCTGGTCGTGAACGTGACCAGCGCCGCCGAGCTGGGAGACGCGCAGCGCAAGCGCCTCACCCAGTCGTTGTCTCAGAAATACGGCAAGGAAGTGATCCTGCGCGAGCGAGTCGACGACGGCTTGCTGGGCGGGCTCGTGATCCAGGTGGGCGACAGCCGAATCGACGGCTCGCTGCGCACCCGACTGCAATCGATTGGCTCGCGCCTGCAAGCCGCGCGCTTCACCAGCGAGGACTACTATGAAGATTAAGGCGGACGAGATCTCTTCGGTCCTCAAGAAGGAGATCGAGGACTACACCAAGGATCTCGAGCTCGACGAGGTCGGCTCGATCCTGGAGGTGGGCGACGGTATCGCGCGCATCTATGGCCTCAAGAACGCCATGGCGGGCGAGCTGCTCGACTTCCCCCACAACGTGCAGGGCCTGGTGCTCAACCTCGAGGAGACCTCGGTCGGCGCCGTGCTCCTCGGCGACTACCGCCTGCTGCGCGAGGGCGACACCGTCAAGCGCACCGGCAAGGTCATGTCGATCCCCTGCGGTCCCGAGATGATCGGGCGCGTGGTGAACCCCCTGGGCGAGCCGCTCGACGACATGGGCCCGATCAACGCGACCCACACCCGCCCGATGGAGATCATCGCGCCCGGGATCGCGGCTCGGCAGCCGGTCAGCGAGCCGCTCCAGACCGGAATCAAGGCGATCGACGCCATGATCCCGATCGGCCGCGGCCAGCGCGAGCTGATCATTGGCGACCGCCAGACCGGCAAGACCGCGATCGCGATCGACACGATCATCAACCAGAAGGGCGAAGACGTGATCTGCGTCTACGTCGCGGTGGGTCAGAAGAAGTCGACCGTGGTCGGCCTGGTCGAGCGCCTGCGCGAGGCCGGCGCCATGGACTACTCGATCGTGGTCACCGCCTCGGCGTCGGACCCCGCGCCGCTGCAGTACATCGCCCCCTATGCGGGCACCGCGCTGGCTGAGTACTTCATGTATACCGAGGGTCGCGCGACCCTCTGCGTCTACGACGACCTCAGCAAGCAGGCGGCCGCCTACCGCGAGTTGGCGCTGCTCCTGCGCCGCCCGCCGGGTCGCGAGGCCTACCCTGGCGACGTGTTCTACCTCCACAGCCGCTTGCTCGAGCGCTCGGTCAAGATGAAGGACGAGTGGATCATCGTCGAGAAGAGCGCGGCCGAGGGGACCACCGAGGGCCTCGACGGCGTGATCTACGAGCGCCACGAGGGGCACCACGTCGCTGAGATGATGGTCTCGGGCTTCGACGCCAAGAAGTACGAGGTCCGCAAGATCACCGAGAACGACGGCTGCTTGTCCCGCTACCTCGGCATGCACGCGATCTTCCCCTCGGGCGAGAAGGTCGCGCTGCCGCACACCTTCTTCGGGAGCGAGGACGAGGCCAAGAAGGCCTTCGGAGGCCGCGGCGACAAGGACAAGGTCGAGGTCCGGCGCAAGATGCCTTCGGGCGGCTCGCTGACCGCGCTGCCGATCATCGAGACGCAGGAGGGTGAGGTCTCGGCCTATATCCCCACCAACGTGATCTCGATCACCGACGGCCAGATCTACCTCGAGCCAAACCTGTTCTTCTCGGGCATTCGCCCGGCGGTGAACGTCGGTATCTCGGTCAGCCGCGTGGGCGGCTCGGCGCAGACGAAGGCCATGAAGAAGGTCTCCGGCACGCTGAAGCTCGACCTCGCCAGCTACTGGGACCTCGAGGCCTTCGCCCAGCTCGGCACCGAGCTCGACGCGGTCGCGACCCAGAAGCTCGAGCGCGGCAAGCGCATGGTCGAGCTGCTCAAGCAGGGCCAGTACCAGCCGCTGCCCTTCGAGGACCAGGTGGTCATGGTCTACGCCGGCACCAAGGGCTACCTCGACACGGTCAAGGTCAACCGCGTGCTCGAGTATCAGGACAAGCTTCTGCCCTACGTCAAGGCCGCGCACAGCGAGATCACCAACGGGATCCGCGAGAAGAAGACGCTGACCGACGAGATCGTCAAGAACCTCGACGCGGTCCTGACCGACTTCACCGCGCAGTTCAAGCAGGGCAAGACGCCCGACCCGCGTCCTGCCAAGGCCCGCAGCTAAGAACGTTTCTAGGCGCCGGTTGGCGTAGGAAGACACGTACGTGGGCAACGTCCGCGAGATCAAGGGACGGATCAAGTCCGTCAAGAACACGACCAAGATCACCCGCACCATGGAGCTGATCGCGACGGCGAAGTCCCAGGTGTGCATGAGCCGCATCAAGCAGGCGCTGCCCTACTTCCACGCGTTGGACGAGATCAGCAGCCAGGCCTTGAACGCGACCGGTGACGAGGGCGGCGTGCACCCCCTGCTCGAGCAGCGGGAGGTCAAGCGCGTCGCGATCCTGGTGGTCGTGGCCAACCGCGGCCTGTGCGGCGGCTACAACGGCAACTGCCTGCGCATGGCCCGCGATCACCGCGCGGCCCTGCTCGCCGAGGGCAAGGAGGTCGACCTCTACCCCAGCGGCAAGAAGGCCATGAGCTGGCTGCGCTTCGCCAAGATCCCCTACGAGGGTCAGGGCTACACGCAGTTCGAGGACAGGCCGCCCTACGACGAGGTCGAGAAGGTCGCCAACGACCTGATCCGCCGCTTCCGCACGGGCGAGGTCGACCGGGTCGACGTGGTCTACACCCACTACGTCTCGGCCGGCCGTCAGATCCCCGTCGTCGAGACCATGCTGCCGATCAGCCCCAAGGAGGGGCCCGACAGCGCGGACGGCAAGTTCGAGAAGGGTGAGGACACGTCCGCCAACGTGGACTTCATCATCGAGCCCGACCCCAAGTCGATCCTCGACACCCTGTTCCCCCTCCAGGCGCGGCTGCACTTGTTCCGCGTCTACCTGGAGACCGCTACCAGCGAGCAGATCGCGCGCCGGATCGCAATGAAGAACGCGACCGAGAACGCGACCGAAGTCGGTCAGAAGCTGAAGATGCTCTACAACCGCGCTCGCCAGTCCCAGATCACGAACGAGATTCTCGAGGTCCTCGGCGGCGCCGAGGCCCTCAACTAAAGGAAGTCCGCATGACGCAGGAGAAGATTGGCTCGATCGTGCAGGTGATCGGCGCGACCTTCGACGCCGAGTTCGGCGAGGGTCACCTCCCCGACATCTACAACGCCCTTCGCGTGGACACCGAGATCGAGGGCAAGAAGATCGAGCTCTTCGGCGAGGTCCAGCAGCACCTCGGCGGCAACCGCGTGCGCGCGGTCGCGCTCGGCTCGACGGACGGCCTCGTCCGCGGCACCCCGATCATCGACACCGGCGGCCCGATCGCCGTGCCCGTGGGCACCAACACCCTCGGCCGCGTGTTCAACCTGCTCGGTCACACGATCGACGAGGGCCCCGCGATCGAGGTCAGCGAGACCCGCCCGATCCACCAGCCTCCGCCGGCCTTCGACGAGATCGAGGCCAAGACCGAGGTGTTCGAGACGGGCCTCAAGGTCGTCGACCTGCTGACCCCCTACACCCGCGGTGGTAAGACCGGGCTGTTCGGCGGCGCCGGTCTGGGCAAGACGGTCCTGATCCAGGAGCTGATCAACAACGTCGCCAAGCAGCACGGCGGCTACTCGGTGTTCGCCGGCGTGGGCGAGCGCACCCGCGAGGGCAACGACCTCTGGCTCGAAATGAACGAGTCGGGCGTGCTCCCCCGAACCGTGATGGTCTTCGGCCAGATGAACGAGCCCCCCGGCTCGCGTCTGCGCGTCGCGCTCTCGGCGCTGACCATGGCCGAGCACCTGCGCGACCTCGGCGGCACCGACGTGCTGCTCTTCATCGACAACGTGTTCCGCTTCAGCCAGGCGGGCTCGGAGGTGTCGGCCCTCCTCGGCCGTATGCCGAGCGCGGTGGGCTACCAGCCGACCCTCGCGACCGAGATGGGCGCGCTCCAGGAGCGGATCACCTCGACCAAGAAGGGCGCGATCACCTCGGTGCAGGCCGTCTACGTCCCCGCGGACGACCTGACCGACCCCGCCCCGGCGACGACCTTCGCGCACCTCGACGCGACGACGGTCCTCGACCGCGGTATCGCCTCGAAGGGTCTCTACCCCGCGATCGATCCGCTGAACTCGACCTCGCGCATCCTGGACCCCAACATCGTCGGCAGCGAGCACTACGAGACCGCCAAGGCGGTCCAGGTGATCCTGCAGCGCAACAAGGACCTCCAGGACATCATCGCGATCCTCGGTGAGGACGAGCTGAGCGAGGAGGACAAGCTCCTCGTCAAGCGCGCCCGCAAGATCCAGAACTTCTGCAGCCAGCCCTTCCACGTGGCAGAGGCGTTCACCGGCATGGCCGGCGTCTACGTCAAGCGCGAGGACAGCGTCCGCTCGTTCAAGGAGATCATCGACGGCAAGGTCGACGATATCCCCGACGATTACTTCCGCTACGTCGGCACCATCGACGACGTGCGCGAGAAGGCGGCCGCGGCCAAGAAGGCCGGCAAGTAGCCAGGAACCTCGAGGCCCAGGAGCTCTAAGTGCAGGTCAAGGTCGTCACCCCCGACGCGAGCTACTTCGACGGCGCCGCCGACGAGGTCGTGCTCCCCGCTTTCGACGGCGAGATGGGCGTGCTGCCCAAGCACGCGCCCATGATCGCGCGCCTGGGCCACGGTGTGGCCCGGGTCAAGCAGGGCGGGACCACCACCCGGGTCGCCGTCTACGGCGGCTTCGTCAAGATCCAGGACGACGACGTGACCGTCCTCGCGGGCGGCGCGGCGAACTCGGATCAGGGCGACAAGGGCGTGGCCCAGAAGGCCTACGACGCGGCGACCAAGGCCCTGACCGACGCCCGCGGCGAGGGCAAGTCGGCGGCCGAGCTCGCCGACCTCGAGGAGCAGGTGCGGCGCACCCGCGCCTACCTGCAGCTGGTCAGCGCCAGCTAGTCGCTTCGGCGATTCGACGGAGAGAAAGAAGGAGCTGTCGCTCAGGCGACGGCTCCTTTGCGTTCCGGAGATTGAACGGAGAAAACTGGAAAACTAGAAAGCGCGGCGAGTGCTCAGCGGAGCTGCTGCTTTCGAGTCTTCGAGTTCTCTCCGTTCAACACTCGCCCTGGAGGGAGCTGTCGCTGTCCGCGACAGCTCCTTTGCATTGTTTGGTTCGGGCACGGGCGCGGGCACGACTCGGAGTTCTTGCTCAGGAACTAGCGCCCACCTTCCCGCTCGCGAAACCTATCCTGCAGGGGTGAGCCAGCCCTCCACGATCGGCAACTACGCGGTGCTCGGCGAGCTCGGCCGGGGCGGCATGGGCGTGGTCTACCGGGCGCGCCACCCCGCAGGGCACGAGGTCGCGATCAAGGTCGTGCTCGATCCCCTCGACGCGGACTACCGGGCGCGCTTCGAGCGGGAGGCCTGGGCCTGCGCGCAGCTCGCGCACCCGCGCCTGGTGCGGGTGCTGGACGTGGGCGTCGAGCGCGGGCGCCCCTTTCTGGTGCTGGACTTCGTGCGCGGATCCTCGCTCGGCGAGCGCCTCAAGCGCGAGGGCGCCCTCGAGCCCGACTTGGCTTGCGAGATCATGGCCGAGGTGGCCCGTGGGGTGGCGCACGCCCACGCGCAGGGGATCCTGCACCGCGACATCAAGCCAGCCAACGTGCTGATCAACGAGCGGGGCGACCCCGTGCTGACCGACTTCGGCCTGGCGCACGTCGCCGAGAGCCACCTGACCCGCACTGGGCAGGTCCTGGGCACACCGGCCTATATGGCTCCCGAGCAGGCCGACGGGGCCCACGTCGACGCGCGCGCCGACGTCTACGGATTGGGGGCGACCCTCTACGCCTTGCTCTGCGGCCAGCCGCCCTTCGTGGCCTCGGGGGTGCTGGCGATCTTGAACGCCGTGCTGCACGACCCGCCTCGCCCGCTGCGCGAGCTGGTCCCCGGCCTCGACCCAGCCTTGGCTGGAGTGGTCGAGCGCTGCCTCGCCAAGGAGCCGGCCCAGCGGCCGGCCTCAGCGGAGGCGCTCTCCCACGAGCTCGACGCTTGGCGCTCGCGGGCCAGGAGCTCGGGCCGACGCGGGACCGCCCTGGCGGGGCTGGGGGCGCTCCTGTTGCTCTTGGCCAGCGTGCTCGGCGCGCTCTCCTTGGCCACTAGGCAGGAGGAGCAGG
>CALDQK010000964.1 GCA_937911525.1 uncultured bacterium | reverse complement strand
GCTTCGCTTGACGAGGCACAGCTCGGGCAGCTGCCAGCCGGCGAGCGTGACTCCAGCCCCGTCGGGGGTGACCTGCAGCGCGAAGGCCAGCCCCACGACCAGGGCCGAGATCACCAGCCACACCGCGTCGACGCGGCGCGCCGGCGCGGCGCTGGGGGCGTCCTCGGCGGGCAGGTCCATGCCCTGCACTCTAAGCGCTCCGCGCGCGCCTGCCCCGGGGCTTCCCCGCGGAGGATCGCGCCCGGGAGGCCCTCACGACCCTGCTCGTCCAGCTGCGCGCTCTCGCTCGCCCTGCTCCACTGCCACTGCCGCTGAACAGAATCATTTCACGCGAGACGAAATGCAAATTGAAATAGAAACGAAACCGAGACGAGCCGAATCCAGCCTGGGGTGACCTAAGTCATTTGGCAGCAGTTTGGATGGGTCTTTGCCCAATGGCGAGAGAGCTAGGGCCGGAAGGAAGCCTCCCATGACTCGTTCAACGACTGTCACTCTCTGTCTCCTCTCCCTCGTCGTCGTGACGGGCGGCTGCAAGAAGAAGAGCAGCAGCAACTACTCCTCGACGGTCGCGAGCTCGACCTCGTCGAGCACCACGACCACCGGGAGCGGGTCGAGCGCGGGCACGAGCTCGAACAGCGACGCCCCGCAGCTCAGCGCCGTCGACCCCAACCGGGGCAACCCCTTCGGCGGGACGCAGGTCACGGTCACGGGCAAGGGCTTCCTCTTCGGCTCGAAGGTCCGCTTCGGCGGCGTCGAGGCGACGAGCGTCGCGGTCGTCTCGAGCGACGAGCTGACCTGCGTGACCCCGGCCAACCCGGCGGGCGCAGTCGACCTCGAGGTCGAGCTGCCCGGCGGCCAGATCCTGGCGCTGGCCAACGCCTTCACCTACGACCCCAACGCGGCGCCCTTCGGGCGGGTGAGCAACGTCGGCAGCCCGACCCCCGAGGAGCACGAGCTGCTCGAGCTGATCAACCGCGCCCGCAAGGACCCGCCCGCCGAGGGCGCGCGCCTCGGGCTCGACTTCAGCGCGATCCAGGCCCGCCCGCCCCTGACCCACCAGGGCCAGCTCGGCACCGCGGCGCTCAAGCACAGCCAGGACATGGCGGCCCGCGCCTTCTACGGGCACGTGAACCCCGACAACGTCGGGCCGGTGGGTCGCGTCCTCGACGAGGGCTACGCGCTGCACAGCCGCTACGGGACCAACCGCATGTCGAACACGATCGAGAACGTGGGCGCCGCGAGCGGCAACCTGCTCGATACGCCCCAGAAGGTCCACGACGCCTTCATGATCGACGCCGGGGTCAACCCGCCCAAGCACCGCGAGCTCCTGCTCGGGATCGGCAACTTCCGGGGCCGCCGCGAGGCCGGCTTCGGCTACCGCGTCGGCCTGGCCAGCACGGGTCCCTACTCGACCTTCGTGAGCGAGGAGCTGGCCGCGAGCTCCCGCGACCTGCCCCTGGTGCTCGGCAGCGTCTACGACGACGCGAGCAACGAGGGGGTTTACCGCGCCGGCGAGGAGCGCGCCAACGTGCCGGTCACCCTGACCCACTCCAGCGGCTTCACGCTGAGCACGACCACCAACGCCGTGGGCGCCTTCGCCTTCGAGATCTACGACAAGGGGATCTGGACGCTCACGATCGACGGCAAGACGACCAACGTCCCGGTCGCCGACGACAACGTGAAGGTGGACCTGATCGACGGGAACATCCGCGCGAACTAAGACTCGCGCCCGCGCCGACCCAAGCAAGGAAGGAGCTGTCGCTGACCGCGACAGCTCCTTCTCTTGGTTGATCGCTCCGAGTCGAAGGGCCTAGTAGCTCTTCTTCTTGCGGAACTTGGTGCTGGTGACCTTGAGGACCCGGTTCTTCTTGGTGTCGATCAGGCGCAGGTTGAACTGATAGTCGTGCTGACGCGCGTTCTCCTGGTCGATCACGAAGTCCTGGATCTCGCCCTGGAGCACCAGCCCGGTGGCGTCCTCGTCGCCGGTCAGCTCCTGGGTGGTGTTGCCGGCGTCGCTGTAGTCGCGCTCGGCCCCGACCGCGGCGCGGTCGCGCGAGTCGCCGACCACGTACACGATCCCCTGGTTGACGAGCGCGTTCATGAGCTCGTTCTTGTAGGCCTGAATGTCGAGGCGCTCGCGGGTCCGGTTCTGAATGTTGTGGATCCGCAGGACGGCCTTCTTGGGCGTCTCGGGGGTCATGACCACGTGGCTGGGCCAGCCCTCGGCGTTGATCTCGCTGATCTTCTTGAGCATGTCGTCGACGGCCGGGCGGAGCTCGTTCCAGCCGATGGCGTCGGTCTCGATCAGGCCCTGGTCCTCGGGGTCCTCGACGGTGTTGGTCGGCCCGCTGCAGCCGACGAGCAGGGCCCCGCTGAGCAGGACCGCGGCGGTAAGGGTGCGCTTCATTTGGTCTCTCCTATTCGTCTCCGTCGGTCACGCCCGAGTGGTAGCGCAGCTCATACGTGCCGCGCACCGCCTTGGCGTTGGGGGACCGACCCATGATCTTCTGTTCTTCGAGGGCGTTGACGAACACCGTCTTCCAGGCCCGGGTCCCGTCGTCCAGCTGAAAGCCGTCGCGGTCCATCCAGGTCCAGCGCCCCTCCAGGGTCTGCTTCTCGTCCACGTGGCTCTGGACGAGCACCCAGGCGGCCATGATGTCGCCCTCGTAGAGGACGGCGCCGTCGCGCAGCTCGCACTCGCTCTGGAGGCCCGAGTTCTTGATCGTGACCTGGGCCGTGCCGCCCGGGCTGACCTCGATCGAGTTGGCGGCGTTGGTCGCGCAGCCGCTCAGCAGGAGCAGCGCCCCCGCCAGGAGGGCCAGGCGCTGAGTCAGCTGCCGGGCCAGGAAGGTGTCTGTCATCCGTCGTAGTCCTCCTGCGGAACGTCGCTGTGCAAGGCGCGCCCGAGCGAGCGCGCGTTGATCATGCGGTGCCGGCCGGGCGCGATTCGGATCGTGCCCAGCTCGTGGGTGCCCAGAGTGCCGCCGCCGGCGCCGATCAGGCTGACCTTGAGCGGGTAGTCGCCGGCCGGCAGGTAGAGGCGCGTCGCCTGGAGCGTGTGGGGCAGCGTGCGCCAGCAGCGCAGGTCGGCCTGCTCGGAGACCACGTTCCACACCGACGCGCTCACGGTCCAGGCCAGGGCAGCCCAGCCGTCGGCGTTGTTCTGGAGCGCGGCGCGCCCGCCCTCCTGAACGGCGATCTTGAGGGCCAGGCGAATGATCTGGCGCGCGATCATCAGCGGCAGGCGGTCGTTGTGATAGCGGTAGGCGACCTGCTCGAGGTCGGTCATGACCAGGGTCTCGGCCTGCTGATTTCCCACGTGCAGGACCGCGCCCGCGACCGGGTTGGGGGTCGGCTCGTAGATCGGCATCGCGAAGGCCGCCGCCCCCGTGGCCGTGGGGAAGATCATCTTGAACTGGCGCTTCTTGGGCGCGGTGCCCGCCTCGAAGAAGAGCGCCACCGAGCCCCAGTCGCGCGGGACCGGCTTCAGCCCGTATTGCTGGTAGAGCTGCTGGGCGCCCTCGGGGTCGCCCGAGAGGCCGGTCAGGCGCGCCAGGTCGCGGCGCACGAAGTCCACCTCGCCGAAGCGGTCGGCGACGAACTTCATGTCGATCAGGGCCGAGTTGTAGTCGGCCTGGCGGTCGGCGACGGCGTCCCGCAGCCAGGCGACCAGGAAGCGCACGTAGCGCAGGTCGTAGACGTCCTCGGGGTCCTTGAGCTTGTCCTGGTAGGCGTAGGCCTTGCGCATCTTGGCGCGCACGTCCTCGGCGTCGAAGGGCGCGTCCTGCTGCTCTTGCTCGGCTCGCTCCTGGGTGACGCGCAGCTCCTCCTCGTAGATTCGGCGCGCCTTCTTGATGATGTCGTAGCAGCGCAGGGCCTCGGTGATCACGCCGTCGCGCTCGCCCGAGAGGTAGACGTTCTTGGCCTGGTAGGCCTGGAGCAGCACCTGCTCGAAGATCTCGCCGGTGTAGGGGACGGTCTTCTCGTTGACGACGATCCGCCCCACCTGCTGGGCGATGTTGGCTGCGTCCATCAGCGCGCGGTCCTGGTACTCGACCACGCGCTTGTAGGCGACGTCGAAGAGCTGGAAGCTCTCGCGGTAGGACTTGCCCACGTGGGCCGCCATGGCGGCCTCGAGGCGATAGAGGAGCGAGTCGTTGACTGCGTCGAGCTCCTCGCTGTAGCCCTTGACTGCCGCGTCGAAGTTGCCGCTGAGGAAGGCCCGCCGGGGCTCCTCGGTGGCCACGTTGTAGTCGCCGAACACGGTGCAGCCCGTCCCTCCGCTGAGGGTCAGGAGCAGGGTCAGCGCGGCCAAGAGGCGCCGCTTGGGGATCGAGAGGGTCCGCTTCACGTGGGTTGACTCCAGGGCTGCCCGAGAGGGCGGCTAGCGGGAGTCGGAGTCTTCCTCAGCCGCCGGCCCGAGCAGGCGCGCAAGGGTAGCGCGACCTGGGGTGTCCCGCAAAGAGGCGTCGGTCGCCAACCGACGGGCGCAGCCCGCCAGGAGCTGAGGCGAGGGGAAGCGGCGGAAGAGCGCGGCTTGGAGCGCCTGCTCGCGGCGGGGGTCGTCGCGGGTCCAGGCTGCGAGCCGGCAGGCGGCGGCCAGGTCCCCGGCCTCGAGCGCGCCGAGCAGGCGCTCGGAGAGGGCCGGGCGTCGGGAGCTGCCCGAGCGCGGCGCGGCGGTCCGCCCGGTGTAGGTCGGGTCGACCGGCTCGGCGGCCACGA
>CALDQK010000963.1 GCA_937911525.1 uncultured bacterium | reverse complement strand
AACTGGAAAACTCGAAGAAGGCAGCTCCGCCGAGCAGCCACCGCGCTTTCCAGTTCTCCAGTTTTCCCCGTTCCATCTCAGGAACGCGGTGGAGCTTTCGCTGGTTGCGACAGCTCCTTCTGCTCTTCCTTTCGGCACGGGCACGGGCACGGGAGTCCGGCGTCGCTACCGGTCGGGATCCCCTAGCCCCACACCTCGGCGAACACGTCCTCCTTGAAGCCGATCGTGAAGGACTCGCCGTCGGTCACGATCGGGCGCTTGATCAGGCGCCCGTTCTTGGCCAGGGCGTCGAGCTGCTTGGCCTCGCTGAGGGTCTTGCGCTTCTCGGTCCAGCCGCCCTCGCGGTAGGCCTTGCCCGAGGTGTTGTAGAGGTGCTTGACCTCGTAGCGCTCGCCCTCGATCGCCTGCTTCAGCACGCTCCGCTGGGGGGGGTCGGTCGTGATATCCACGAAGGTGTAGTCGACCCCCTGCTCGCCGAGCCACTTCTCGGCCTTCTTGCAGGTGCCGCACTTCTTGTAGCCATAGAGCGTCAGCTTGCTCACGCGTCTCTCTCCTCCCGGCTCTCCGACCCGGTCTCGAGTCTCATTCATAAGATCGTCGAGGCGCTCGGGCTCTCGACACCCCTTCGAGCCACCTCGACCCTTCGCGCGACCTCCCCGTCGCCGCCACCTGAGCGGGAGCCGGGGGCATGGCCGAAGCCGCGAGGACCTCTCGGACCAGAGCCCACCCGCCATGCCTCCGGCTCCCGCTCAGAGGGGGTCCTTCTGGGGGGCCGGGAGCTTCAGGCCCGGCTCGCGGACGACCTCCGCCTTCTGGACGAGGTCGCCCTCCTTGAGCTGCGCGACGTGCTCGACCCCGCTCACGATCCGGCCGATCACGAGCGAGCGCCCGTCCAGCTCGGGGTCGGGGCGGAGCAGGAGGTAGAGCTGGCTGCCGCCGCGCCCGCGGGGGCCGCGCGGGAGCCAGCCCACGCTGCCGCGGAAGTGGTGCCGGCTGGCCTCGCCCAGCTCGGAGGGGGTCGCGAAGCCCGGACCGGCGGCGTCGCCCCGGATCGGCTTGGTCGGCTTGCCGGTCACGGCCAGGCGCAGGGGCTGGACCCGGTGCCAGGCCAGCTGGTCGTAGAAGCCCTGGCGGACCAGGTCGAGGAAGGTCGCCACGGTCTTGGGCGCCTGGCGGGCGTAGAGCTCGAGCACGACCTCGCCGCGGGTGGTCTGGAAGCGGACCTGGGGCAGGCCGCCCTGCTGCTCGTCCTGGTGGCGCAAGGTCAGCTCGCGCTGCCAGCGCTTCTCGGCCTCGCTCAGCTTGGGCCGCGCCAGATACCAGCCGTGGTCGAGCTGGAGCTGGGCCGGGAGCTTGCTCAGGTCGCCGACCGCGTCGCGCAGCTTGCGCGCCTCGACGAAGCGGTTGAGCCAGTAGCAGGCGACCGCGGTCCGCAGCCGGCGCTCGTCGCTGGGCTGGGCCGCGAGCGCCGCGCGGTAGTCGTCGAGGGCGGCTTCGGTCCGGCCGGTCGCCTCGCGGCAGCGCCCGCGCAGGGTCAGGGCCACCGCGTCCTGGGGGTCGGCCTGCAGCGCCGGCTCCAGGTCGCGCTCGGCCAGGTCGAAGCGGCCCTTGTCGACGAGGAGCTGGGCCCGCATCCGTCGCAGGCGGGGGTCGTCCTCGCCGGCGAGCGCCTCGCCCAGGGCGCGGGCCAGGGCCTTGAGCTCGCTGTCGACCGCGCCCTTGAGGCGCCGATAGGCCTGACCCGCTTCACCCTGGAGCAGCTGACCGTAGGCGTCGCGCGCGGCCAGATACTTGGACTCGAGGGCGTCGATCGCCTTGCGCTCCTCGTCGCTCAGCTGGCGCGGGTTGGCCAGCCCGCGCCGGTAGGCGTGCAGGGCTTGTTTGGCCTGGATCAGGTGCTCCTGGCCGCGCCGCAGCTCGAGGGCCCGCAGGCCGAGCTCGTGCTCGCGGGCCCGGTAGCGCGCGAAGCGCTCGGGCAGCTCGTCACCGGCCCAGACCGGGAGCGCGAGGAGCAGGAAGAGGGGCAAGGACCACGCGAAGAGCCGGATCACGGCGGGAGTCTATCGCAGAGCGGGTTAGATCCCTCAAGCCGCCTCCAGATCGAGCCGAAAGAGTCGGTTGGAGGCTGCCATGGCTCGCGTGACCGTGATCACCCACGACCTCGACACCCGTCTGGAGACGCTCGCTGCGCTGGAGGGGGGGCACGACGTGTGCGCCTACCTGCCGGGCGCGCCGCTCCAGCAGCTGCGCGCCCACCAACCCGACGTGGTGATCGTGGACGCGCCCGTGCTCGACGAGCCCGGCGGGACGAGCCTGCTCGACGCCACGACCCTGGTCGACCAGGACGCGCCAGGCCGCCAGCGGCCGCCGGCGGTGCTGGTGCTGCTGGCCGAGGGCGAGGAGGCGCAGATCGTGGCCTACTTCGAGGCCGGCGCCGACGACTACCTGGTCAAGCCCTTCGGGCGCCGCCACCTGCGGGCCAAGATCGAGGGTCTGCAGGCGGTCCGCCTCGGTCTGCTCGACACCGCCGCGCACGACCCGATCGCGATCAGCGACGAGGGCGTGATCATGAACCCCGAGTTCGACGAGGACGGCGGCCACACCCAGCTCGGGCGCTACTCGATCCGCGGCATGCTGGGCCGCGGCGGCTACGGGGTCGTCTACCGGGCCTGGGACGTGGCCATGGGCCGCGAAGTCGCCCTCAAGGTGCTCCCCAAGGAGATGCACCACGACAACGAGGCGGTGGCCCGCTTCTTCCGCGAGGCCAGCGCGATCTCGCGCCTGCACCACCCCAACATCGTGCAGTTCTACGAGGTCGGGAACTACCAGGGCCGCTATTACTTCACGATGGAGCTGCTCGAGGGCGAGACGCTCAAGAAGATCGCCGAGCGCGAGGCGCCCCTCGACCCGCGCCGCGCGGCCCGCTACGTGGCCGAGATCGCCAAGGCCCTGGGCGCGATCAACTCGATCGGGCTCGTGCACCGCGACATCAAGCCCGAGAACGTGATGATCACCGCCGACGACGAGCTGAAGCTGATCGACTTCGGCCTGGTGCGGATCCGCGACACGGCCGCGATCACGAGCGAGGAGGACGTGCTCGGCACGCCCTACTTCATGTGCCCCGAGTACATCCGCGCGCCGGGCGTGCCCGACATTCGCTACGACCTCTACGCCCTGGGCGTGACCTTCTTCAACCTGCTCACCGGCGAGTATCCCTTCGACGGCAAGAACGCCGCCCACGTGATGGAGAAGCACCTCCGCTGCCCGGCGCCCCGCGTGAGCAGCTACACGCCCGGGATCCCCTACGTGGCCGACCGCGTGATCGAGCGCCTGCTGCGCAAGGACCCCGACCACCGCCCGCAGACCCCCGAGGAGGTGCTGATCCTGCTGCGCCCCCTGCTGCGGACCGTCACCCAGGCGGCCTAGTCCGCTCTCAGGCGGCGCGGGCGCGGGCGGGCACCAGGCGCCCGCTGCAGCCGGCGCTGGTGCAGCTGCCGTGCTCCGCCGCGCACTCGGCGTGGAGCTCGGTCCCGCAGCGCTCGCAGACCACCTCGACCCGCTGCAGCTCGTCGCGGCAGAAGGGGCAGCTCAGGGCGCGCGTGCGCCGGCGCGAGAGGTGGAGCAGGGGCTGGAGGCGCGATCCTGGGGCGAAGAAGTCCCGCAGGAGGCGCTGGTCATGGCGCGCCGCCTCGGGGCTGCGGCGCGTGGGACCGACCCGCAGCTCGCCCGCGAACACGGCGAAGGACTGCCCGCCCAGGCGGCGCGCCCGCAGGGACTCGGGGTCCAGGCGCACCTCGTCGCCGCCTTCGACCGCGCACGCCGGGTCGGCGTAGAGGTCGGCACGACGGCGTCGCACCCCGAAGGGCAAGAGCGCCAGGCCCGCCAGAAAGCAGCCGGCTGCGAGCAGGGGGTTGCCGCCCGTCGCAGACGCGTGGCCGACGGAGACCATGAACAGGTAGCCGACCCCGAGGACGACCAGCGCGGTCTGCCAGCCCAGCTCGGTCCAACGAACCCGGATCACTCCTGACTGGAGGCGGTGGAGATCGTTGTGTTCGACCCAAGAGCTGAAGCGGCGCATGAAGGTCGCTGGTGCAAGTCCACGACCGGGCGGTGGCCTGCGTAACTCATTGCGAGCCAGGGGTTGGGCCCGCATTCGTCCCGGCGGACTCAGGGGGCGTCGCCGCCGTTTACGCCACGAGGCGCTCCCCGCAGCCGGCGCTGGTGCAGGTCGGGTGCTCGGCGGCGCAGGCGACGTGGAGCGAGGTCGCGCAGGCGGGGCAGCTGAGCGCCTCGCTCAGGGCCAGCTCGTCCCGGCAATAGGGGCAGCGCAGGGCGTGACTGGCGACGAGCGGCGCCGAGAGGATCACGCCCTGGGGCGGGTGCGACACCGCGCGGATCCCCGGCGCAGGCGGCGTGGCGACCTGCTGCCGCCGCTCCTGGGTCCTCAGCGGCCGGCTCGCTGCGCGCTGCGGATCGCCCAGCCAGGCCAGCACGCTGGCGCGGTCGCTCTCGGCCAGCTCCCGGCTCGGCCGCGGGGGTCCGACCTGGAGCGCTCCGTGGCAGAGGGCCCACGCTCCGCTTCGCCGCTGGACCCTCAGGCGCGAGAGCTCGAGGGGAGCGTAGGTCCGGAGCGAGCGCGGGGACCCATGGCGGATCGGGCGCCCGGGGTAGAGCTCGCAGACGATCCCGTCGACCTGCTCCAGGCGCAACCTCGCCCGGAT
>CALDQK010000962.1 GCA_937911525.1 uncultured bacterium | reverse complement strand
CGCTTATCTTGGGGGAACAACCGGCTGGGCCAAGCTACACGGGGCGCTTGGCGTTCACCCCTCCGCTACGAGATCAAGCTCTGACCACTGAACCGACAATGCCCAATCCTACCTATCCCGTAGGGTCTCTGAAGATCGCCGGCTATCGCTCATTCCCGCCTGAAGGTTGTTCCTTTGAGGATCTCCGCCGCGTGAATCTGCTGATTGGGCCCAACAACGCTGGCAAGTCGAATCTATTCCGATTCTTGCAGGCTTCTTCCCAGAAGAACCTCGACCTGAAAATCAACGATCGCTGGAAGTGCGGGAACGACCCGATCAGAGTCACGGCAAGCGTCAGTGCTGAACTAGCATTAGGGCCGTTCCGAGAGTATCGGGTTGATCCTGGCGGACGAGTACACCTCCAGCTTGAGTTTCCGGGCACTTCACAACACCTCGTCTGGAGCTCTAGAGACAAGAAGCTTGTCCCCCTCTACGAGAGCGAGGTTGAGAGCAGGAAGCGGCTCGGGAAACGGGGTTACGAAGGCCTCTCAGCTAAGCACAGAGGCCAGCGTCTTGTCTTCGACGACTCAAGCGGGACCTACGTCTTCGCGAAGACTGACAACAAGGACGAGGGTCCCCAACACGCGTTGCAGAGGTCACTCGCAAACCTTCAATACGTGGGAGCCCTCCGATCGACAAGTCCAGGCAAGAGCCCTTCCAGTGGCGTCATTGACGGGTCCAAAGTGCTTCCCGACTTGCTGGAGCTAAGGAACAAGACAGACAGGGGCGAGTGGAATCGTGTCCACATCCGTATAAAGCGCTGGTTGTCTTCGCTACTCGGGAAGCGTGTTGACGCTGTTGAGTTGAGAGACGCGAAGCAAGTTTCGCTTCACATGAATGACTTGCTGCTGGATCTCAGTGACCTTGGTGCGGGTGTAACTGAGCTTGTAATCCTCCTGTTCAGGCTGTGCCTAGCCGAGGACACGCCCCGAGTCCTCCTCCTGGAAGAGTTGGAGGCTCACCTGCACCCAAGCGCTGTGATTCGCTTCCTGAAGATCTTGGAAGAGGAGTTCCCACGCACGCAGATGTTCCTTGCGAGTCACTCGACTGCGCTCGTAGACGCTGCTGAAGACGATTGGAGGATCTTCCGGGTAGGCCAGGAGGAAACTGGTGCCACTCGAGTCGAAGCAGTCTTTCCGCAGGGCGAAGCAACTGCGAGGTTGGATCTGCTGCGCGACCTGGGCGTTCGCCCTTCTCAGTTGTTCTTTCCGAACTGCCTTCTGCTCGTTGAGGGGCCTTCAGACGCGATCTACCTGCAGTCCCTGATTCAAGGATGCGAGCTTCGGTTGCTTCCCGACCGCGACTTCGGGTTCTTGGTGTATGGCGGGTCCTCTCTCAAGCACTACGGATTCGCAGATCTGGAGACTGCTCCAGGTGATTCAGACGGGGAGGCTAGTGCTAGTCCAATTGTGCAGATCCTCTCCCTATGCACCCGACCGGCAATCGTCTACGACCAGGATGGGACGGAAGGGAAGCCCTACGCCAAGCGATTGGTGGAGGCTGCTGAGTTCCTGAACCGACGAGGCCGAAGCAACGTTGCTCTCCTCCCAACACCGGGGCGAGAGGCTGAGAACCTAGTGCGTCCCGAGGTCCTGTTGCCGCACTTGCGCGAGGCTGCGCCGGACTTGCAGATTCCCAAGCAGGGAAAGAGATACGACATCGAGTTCCAAGAGGAGCATTGGGATTGCACGGATTGGTCAGACCCTAGGGCTACACCCGTCATGCGCCGGGTAGCTGCGGCCTACCGCGCAAGAGAGGGGAAGCAAGTGGACACAGCCAAGATCGTACGCGCGCTGAACGGAGCCAAGGTCTCGATCGCACGAAGTGTTGTGGGGGAAGAGAGTCCATTCACGGACGCGGCAGTCACATGGTGTAGGGACAAGATTCTGCCCTTCTTGCTGTGCCGATAGCTCAGCTCGTCAGGAAAGAAGCGCTGCTCGGAGTCTTCCAGCCAAAGCAATGAGCTCTTCTGGCGTCGCTTCGTGCGTTTTGACCCAAGCAGCAAGCACTGCGCCTGCAGCTTGAATTGCGGCAGCATGTGCCTCAGGCGGCCTAGACGAGCCGAGCGGAGTGGGCAAGGCGAGGGCGGTCTTCCTATGCGAAGGAGTCGCCACAAGCTCTTCGACCCGGATCGCCTCTTCCATTCGTGCTCGGGTGCGTGCGGTTGGCTTTGACTTCCCAGACTCCCACCCGAATATGCTCCCGGCGCTGACGCCCAGCTTGGCAGCAAGCGCCTTCCGGCTCAGACCAAGCCCCTTCCGCCATGCCTTGAACCTTGCTCCGTCAAAGCTGTCACTGGCGACCTGGATGGGAGCAGCCTTCGGCGCCTTCTTTCTGGGGGACCCGTCGGAACCGCGGATCTTGCGTGCAAGCAGTTGTTGCTTGACCTCACTGGGGAATCGGCGTCCTGACTTCCAGGCGGAGATCAGGCCCTCACTGACCCCAAGCTCTTCAGCGGCCTTCCGGCTCGTCCACCCGGACTCTTCAATCCAGTTGACGAACTCGCTTTGGGAAACGAGCACCCACTTGCCCAATCGCTTGCCTTGGCGACCTCGCTTGTCGGTCCGTGCCATGCGCCTCCTTCTCAGGGGTGGGCATGCCACCATAGCCACCTCATGAAGACCATGCCGAGTGCGCAGAGCAGTCACTGACCAGAAATGGAAAGCCAGATTGGGCGCGGTCGAGAGAGGGCGCCACTCGATCTACACCCACCCGGGTCTGGGCGAGCGCCAGGATGAGAAGCGGGCGGTCCTGAAACGTGGCTG
>CALDQK010000961.1 GCA_937911525.1 uncultured bacterium | reverse complement strand
CCCGCCGAGAGCAGCGCGCGCCCGAGCCGGGCGTTGGGCGGCGGCTCCTGGGCGAAGATCCGCGCGTCGGCGCGCCCTTCGCCGCGGAAGCGCTTCCAGACGGCGGGGAGCGGGTAGTTGTGCGAGTGCTCGACCTGGGCGGCGGGGACGTAGCGCACGACCGCGTCCGGGTTGGCCTCGCGCCAGGCGAGGTCCTCGGAGTATTGGACCTGGACCGGGAAGGGCCGCTCCAACAGCAGGTCGCGCCGGAAGGCCGAGACCGCGAGCGAGAAGAAGTGGTGCCAGCCCGCCGCCACGCTCCCGTCGCCGAAGGCGCGCAGGTTGTCCTTGCGGACCAGCTCCCAGGCGTCGGGGCGCGGGTCCTGCCGACCGAAGGTCACGTCGGCTTCGCCGCGCAGGATCGGGGTCGTGAGCGCCGTCAGCCAGCGCCGAGCCAGGGGCACGCAGTCGCTGTTGAGGAACACGACCACGTCGCCGCGGGCCTGCTCGACGCAGAAGTTCAGCACCTTGCCCGGGCAGTAGCGCTCCGGGGGCAGGCTGAACAGGCGGTCGGCGAAGCTGGCCTGGATCTCGAGGGTCCCGTCGTCGGAGCCCGAGTCGATCCCGATCACCTCCACCTCCTCGCGGGTGGCGGAGTGGATCCGGCTCAGGGTGCGGCCGATCAACTCGGCGTCGTTCTTGGATCGGACGATCACGCTCAACACGGGAGACCTCACAGGGCTGGGGGCGCCGCCCCGGCCAGGGCGGCCCGGGCGGCGGCGAAGGTGGGGTAGAGGGGCAGGCGAGCGCTCAGCCCGCTGCGGTCGAGGGCGTCGCGCAGCCGGGGCGGGGCGTCCGCCAGGGCTACGCACACCCCGGGCCGGGCCGCCAGGTCACGGAGCGCTCGGAGCCCGACGGGAGCGGCGGCCTCGCATTCGCCCAGGTCGACGACCAGGGGCTGCTCCTGGGGCCAGCTCAGCCGCGCCAGCTCAGCGGCGGCGCCGCGGTCGAGGTCACCGACCACCCGCGCCCGCCGGGCGGCGCCGACGCGGCTGAGCTCGACGCGCCCTGACGGCTGCAAGCGGGCCAGCGCGTTCGCGAGCCACTCCCGCCAGCTCCGTCGGCCGGCGTCCGCCGCCGCGGCGGCGTCGGCGCTCCCCTCGAGCGGGATCCAGCGGCGCCCGTCGACCAGCCCCTCTCGCAGCTCGCTGCCGGGGAGGACCTCGGCGCCCGGGAGCAGGATCACGCGCTCGAGCACGGCTCCGGCGCCCACGCGCGCGCCCTGCTCCAGGCTGCTCTCGATCCACACCGCTCGGGCCTCGGCGACGACGTCTTCTGCCACGTAGCTCTGCTGATCTACCTGGCTGCGGCCGCGGACCAGGGCGGCGGCCGCGCTGCCGCCCTGGGGCTCCGAGTCGCGCCAGCGGCCGGCCAGGACCTCCAGCGTGAGCGCGTGCAGGTCCTGCCAGGAGCGCAGCGCCAGGACGCGCGTCCGCCGATCGTCGCGCAGGAGCGCGGCGTCGCTGGGCTGGATCAGGAGCCCCTCTGCGGAGCGAAGGAACTCGCGCTGCTCCGCGAGCAACCCCTCGATCCCGTCCGGGAGCAGGCCGCTCGAGTGGACGACCTGCAGGCCCAAGGTGGCTCCGCAGCCGACGAGGCGCCGGTAGAGGTCGCCGCGACGCTCGGCGTGGAGCACGACGCGCTCGACCCCCCGAGTTGCCAGGTGGCGAAGCACCCGCAGGACCATGGGCACCCCGGCTACGGGGAGCGTGTCCCAGGGGCGGTCGCGGTCGGGGCCGCGGCCGCTGGCCAGCACCAGCGCTGCGCTGGGGGTGACCGGCACGAGGGGGCTGACGGTCTTCACGCGACCTCCGGCTGGGCGAGGGGACGGCGGGTGAGGAGGTCTCGCGCGGTCGCGAGCAGGAAGCGGGGGTTGCCGAGCACGTAGCGCCGCCAGAGGCGGGCCGGCTCCTGGGCCAGGCGGAAGGCCCACTCCAGACCGAGCTCGCGCACCCAGAGCGGCGCGCGGGGGACGACGCCGGCGTAGTAGTCGAAGAGCCCGCCGACACCG
>CALDQK010000960.1 GCA_937911525.1 uncultured bacterium | reverse complement strand
GCCGCTTCTGCGCGAAACTCTGCGTTCTCTGCGTCTCTGCGGTGAATCGCCAGCGCGACCCGCCCGGAACCGCGAAACTCCAGCCTATTCGTCCTCGTCGCCAGGCTCCTCGCCCTTCAGCCAGGACTGCAGCCAGGCCTCGACCGAGGCGCAGCGCTTCCCCAGGCAGCCGTCGTCCGGGTAGTGCTCGAACACGCCGGGCTGATTGGTGCGGAGGACGAAGGTGTCGGCGTCTCCGAACACGGAGCCGATCGGGTAGGCGTCCGTGCCGATGTAGCCCTCGGCGCCGCCGTCCTCTTCGACGCACATGTTCTCGCGGTAGTCGCGCCACTGGGTCAGCAGCCCGTTGCCGTAGTCCTCTTCCTTGGCGATGAGCGGGAAGAACAGGCCGTCCTCGTGGTCGAGGCCGTCGCTGATCCGGTACATCCGCCTGAGCAAGTCCGGGAACTCGACCCCGATCTCCTTCTCGGCGGCGGCCAGCGCCTGCTCGCTCGCCGGAGCCCGCAGGCCGCCCAAAGTCTCCATGGCCGCGCGGAGGCCCTCTTCGTTGCTGATGTCCATCACAGGCTCCCTGTCCGTAGCTCGTTGGTCCTAAGCGCGCACGCGCGCCAGCGCGGCGTCGACGCTCTCGCCGGGGTCGTCGATCAGCTCGACGGCGCCCACGGCGGTCGGGATCACGAAGCGGAGCGTCTTGCCCCGCTTCTTCTTGTCGGAGGCCATCGCGCGGCGCGCCGCCGCCACCTCAAAGGAGAGGCGAGTCGGCAAGCCCAGCGCCTCGAGCGCCGCCTCGACCCGCGCGCTCAGCCCCGCCTCGGCGCGCCCCAGGCGCTCGGCGAGGTCGGCCGCAGCGATCAGCCCCACGCCCACCGCCTCGCCGTGGCGGAGCGCGAAGCCCGAGAGCAGCTCGAAGGCGTGGCCGAAGGTGTGCCCGAGGTTGAGCACGGCCCGCCGTCCCTGCTCGAAGGGGTCCTCGGCGACCACCTCGACCTTGACCAGGACCGCGTCGTGGACGAGCTCGGCCCAGCCCACGTCGTCGAGACCCTCGACGCCCTGCTCGAGGCGCGCGAAGAGGGCCCCATCGCCGATCAGCCCGTGCTTGAGGACCTCGGCCAGGCCCGCGCGCACCTCGGCGTCGGGCAGGGTCTGGAGCACGCGCGGGTCGATCAGCACGCCGGCCGGCTGCTTGAAGGCCCCGACCAGGTTCTTGCCCGCCGGCAGGTCCACTCCGGTCTTGCCCCCGACCGAGCTGTCGACCATGGCCAGGAGCGAGGTCGGGATCTGCACGAAGGGCACGCCGCGCAACCAGCTCGCGGCCGCGAAGCCGGCCAGGTCGCCCGTGACGCCGCCGCCGAGCGCCACGACCGGCGCCCGCCGGTCGAGGCCTAGCCCCGCGAAGCGCTCGTAGAGGCTCGCCACCGTGGCGAGGGTCTTGTGGGCCTCGCCCCCGGGGACCTCGCACAGGTAGGGCTCGTAGCCGGCCTCGCGCAGCGCCTCCACGACCTGCTTGCCGTAGAGCACCTGCAGCTTGGGCTCGGCGACCACCGCCGCGGGCCCCGGCGTCAGGCCCCAGCGCTCGAGCCACACGCCCAGGCGGCCGAGCTGCCCCGGCCCGAGGGCGATGGTGTAGGGCCCGCCAGGGGCCGCCACCTCGATCGAGGCCGGCTCGGGCTCAAAGACCTTCATAGCCCAGCCGCCACACCCGATCGTCCATGGGGAGGTCCTCCAGGCGCGCCTGGCGCAGGGCCTGAAAGCGCGGCTGCATCTCGGCCAGCGAGTCGCCGCCCAGCTTCTCGAGCAGCGCGTCGGCGAGGACCAGCGCGACCATCGCCTCGCCGATCGGGACCGCGCGAGGGAGCGCGCAGAAGTCGCTCCGCTCGTAGACGGTCTCGGCCGCCTCGCCGCTGGCCAGGTCGACCGTGCGGCGCGGGTTCAGCGTGGTGCTGATCGGCTTCTTGGCCACGCGCAGGCGGAGGGGCAAGCCGGTCGTCATGCCGCCCTCCAACCCGCCCGCCCGGTTGCTGGCGCGCGAGAGGTTGCCCGCCTCGTCGCGCACGATCTCGTCGTGGACCTCGGTCCCGCGCTGGCCAGCGTGGCGGAAGCCCTCGCCGACCTCGACCCCCTTGATCGCCTGAACGCTCATCAGGGCCAGCGCGAGGCGCGCCTCCAGGCGTCGGTCCCACTGCACGTGGCTGCCGAGCCCGACCGGCAGGCCGAGCGCGATCACCTCGAACACCCCGCCGATCGTGTCCTTGTCCTTGCGCCAGCGCGTGATCAGGTCCCGCATCGGCTCGAGGGCCGCCGGGTCGGGGCAGCAGAGGTCGTTGTCTTGCGCCGCGGCGAAGCGGGCTCGCAGGGCGGCCTCGTCCAGCGTCTCGGGCAGGTCGGCGAACACGTCGCCGACCTGGACCACGTAGCCGCCGACCTCGACGCCGAAGGCCGCGAGCTTCGACG
>CALDQK010000959.1 GCA_937911525.1 uncultured bacterium | reverse complement strand
GACCCCACCGCCCCCCGGGCCAGAGCAAGCCTCCCGCACGCCCACATCTAGGAAGACGCGGCGCAGCCGCGCTCTTCCTAGCGCCCTCAATGAATTCGCCAGCGCACGCGCAGCGACCCCTCGCCGACCCCACCGCCCCCCGGGCCAGAGCAAGCCTCCCGCACGCCCACATCTAGGAAGACGCGGCGCAGCCGCGCTCTTCCTAGAAACACCTCGGCCCCGGCGCAGGTGCCGGGGCCGAAGCTGGAGATTGGAGAGAAGGAAGGTGGGTTAGCGGCCGACGCCGGAGACCGCGCTGGTGGCGCCGAACATGCGGCGGCGGTCGACGTTCAGATACTCGGTCGAGTAGTCGTCACCGAGCTCGAACACGTGGGCCATGGTGCGGGCCGGGTTGCGCAGGATCGCGCCGTCGACCAGGCCGGGCAAGCCGCTGTCCATGTTCCAGGGCAGGTCGGCCGAGTCGTCGGCCCCCTCGTCGCCGCGGAGCTTGCCGTCCTTGCTGCTGGCGTTCTTGAGCTCGGTCATGGGGCGCAGGGCGTAGCCGACGGTCGGGGCGCGGCCCTCGGGGGCGACGTGCTGGGCGCCGGGCTGGTAGATCACGCCGCGCTTGCCGGTGAACACGTCGCGGTCGTCGCGGCCGTTGAAGCTGTAGACGTTGTGGCTCTTGGCCGTGATCCAGATCTGGGGGTGGGTCCGGGCGGCGTCCGCGTAGGGGTGGCCCTTCTCGTCCACGAAGCTGATCGTCTTGTAGCGGGTGATGTACTCCCGCTCCTGGGTGCGGCTGCCGGGGCGGCGGCTGCCGGTGCCGAGGTTGCGACGCGAGAGGCGGTCGTCCTTGGCCTGGTAGGCGACCAGCCCGTTGCCGCTGTTGGTCAGGACCGTCTCGACCTCCTGGCCGAGGGGGGCGCCCTTGCGGGCGATCACGGTCACCATGGCCATGTCGTTCTCGTGGCGGGTCAGGCGGTTGCCCTCACGGCGAGCGTAGTAGAAGGCGTAGTTGACGTAGAAGTGGGTCTTGGTCTCCTTGACGTCGACGTAGGCGTAGCCGCGCTTGTCGTAGTCAGCGCTGCCCGAGTTGTCCCAGTTGTTCTTGGTGTTCCAGTCGCCGTCGAAGTCGACGCGGCGCAGGAAGTCGTGCTGGCTGTCGGTCGGCTGAATGATCACCGGGGCGTAGCGCTGGGCGATCTCCTCGGGGCTCATGCGGTCGGTGTTCACCGCCGGGCCGCTGACCTCGATCTTCTCGACGTCCTCGACGTCGACCGTGGGGCCGCGGGTGCCCTTGAACACGTTGCCGACCGAGCGACCGGCCGAGCGGAGGGAGGCCAGCGCGCTCTGGAGACGGGTGCGGACGTAGTCGATCGCGGCCTTGAGCTCCTTGAGGAACTGGGTGTTCAGCTCGAGCTGGACGATCAGGCCGCCCGCCGCGCCGCGGCCGCCGAGGAACTTGGGCAGGTTGAGGCCGGTCGCCCCGCCGAGGGTCAGCGTGCCCTCCTTCCAGTTCAGGTCGACCGCGAGGCCGCCGGTGGCGGCGGCGCCGCCTTCGGTCGTGGCGCCGACGGCGGCGATGTTCAGGTAGACCGGGCCGAGGTAGATCCGGGTCCCGACCATCTTGACCTTGCGGGTCTCGGGCTCCTCGCCGAGGCGCATGTCGACCGTGCCGCCGAGGTTGCGCTTGGTGACCTCAGCCGAGGCGTTGATCGCCGCCGAGAACACCTGCTTGCGCTGCATCTGGGCGATCGCGCTCCGCAGCTCCTCCTCGGTCACGTCGCTGGGGACGGTGATCCGGGTCGAGAGGCCGAGGTTGACCTGCGCCCCGTCGAGCTTGTCGTCCTTCTTGAGCAGCTTGGCCTGGCCGCGGTTGCCGATCTCGAGGCGGACGGCGTCGGGGCCGAGCTGGAGGCGGCCCTTGGTGCGGAGGCCGTCCTCGGTGTCGAAGGACTGGCGGAAGCCCTGCGCCGGCTTGCCGAACTCGACCTTGATGTTGGGGTCGTCGAGGTCCTGAGCGAAGGCCGTGCTGGTGGCCACGACGCCAAGGGACAGGAGGGTGAAGAGGGTGCTGCGGTTCATGTGTCTCTCTCGATTCTCTCGTTGAGAAGCCCATGAACAACTAGCCGGCCAGTGCGTAAGTCATTGTTCTCCAGGCGCTCGAGGGCATTGTGTGCCCCTGGCTGGGACTGAAGTTCCCGCTTCGTGTCCGATCGGGACGAGCAACGGGGACCCATATGGACCGAAATCTGGCACGCCTCTCCGGGTGAAACGAATTAACCGACCGCGCCCGGTCGGACGAAACGAAACCGCCCGCGCTCGGCTTGGCCGGGCGCGGGCGGCGCTGAATCGGGCTGCGATCGGGCTACTTGATCTCGTAGACCGTCTCACCCAGCTTGACGACGACCTTGCCGAGGGCGAGGTAGGCCCCGAGCTTGGGGTTCTGCTTCAGGAGCGCGAAGTAGGCGTCGCTGAGCAGCTCGATCGTCTTCCAGGTCGGCTTGCGCTCGCCGGCTTCGCTGTCGGTCCAGCCCTCGCCGGTCCGATAGAAGGTCTTGTCGCCGATCGTGCGGATCGAGCGCTCGATCACCTCCTTGTCGAGCGCCAGGGCGTCGCTGAGGTCCGCGCGCTGGCCGCGACGCAGGCGCCCAGCCAGGCGGGCGTGCCGGACGCCCGCCTTGCCGGCCTTGGCGGGAGCGCCGTTGGGAGCGGGGGCCGCGGAGAAGCCGTCCTGCTCGGCCGAGTCCTCCGACTTGCGGGCCTCCTCGCGCAGGCGGCGGAAGGCGTTCTCCATGGCCTGCTGCCCCTCGCCGCCCCGGCGACCGGTCGGTCGGGCCACGGCGCCCTCCTCGAGCACCAGGTAGCTGGTGTAGGGCGTGGGCAGCCCGTAGCGGCGGGCCAGGCGCACGATCTCGCGCTTCAGCTCCTCGTTCTGGCCGTGGGCGCGGATCTGCTCGAGCAGGTAGCCGATCTTGCGCTTGGCCCACAGGCGCGGAATGTGAGGGCTGCTCTGGCTGGCGCGGAAGGGCGCCTCGAACACGTACTCCCGCGTCTCGCCCGCGACCTTGCCGCGCAGGCGAATCGCGGCGTGGCCTTCGCCGCTGTAGCGGCCGAGCACCAGCAGCTGGCTGCCGCGGAACAGGTCGGGCAGCTCGCGCGGGTAGACCTCGCTGACGCGGACGCCCTCGACGCTGAGCGAGAGGTCGGTCAGGACCGGGGCCGCGATCTTGTCGTAGAAGCTCGACATGGAGACCTCGATGTCCTCGCCCGGGAGCACGTAGTAGCTGTCGCCGCGCTGCTGGCGGGCGATCCCGTCGAGGAGCTCCGCGTTGAGGTCGTTGCCGACGCCCCACACGAAGACCCGCACCGACTTGTCGGAGCTGGCGGACTTCAGGTTCTCGAGGATCCGCTGGGGGTCGCGCTCGCCGATCGTGGGCTCGCCGTCGGTCAGGAACACGAGCGAGAAGGGGCGCGAGTCGTCGCCCTTCGCCAGCTTGCAGGCGGCGCTCAGCGCCTCGTCGATGGCCGTCCCGCCGCGGGGGACGAGCTGGCTGACGTAGTGGGTCGCGCCCTTCTTCTCGTCGTCGTTGGCGGGGACGAGGCCCTCCTTGTAGCTGCGGGCGTCGGTCGCGAAGTCGATCACCGAGAAGCGATCGGCCCCATCGAGGCGCGCGATCATGTAGGAGAGCGCGCGGCGCGCCTGCGCCATGCGGTCCTCGGCGGCCATGCTGCCCGAGGTGTCGAGCACGAACACGACGTCCTTGGCGACCTGTCGCTCGACCTCGACCTGGGGCGAGATCGTGAGCAGGAAGGTGCCCTCGCGGCCGGGCTCGACGTGGGTCCGCACCGAGCAGCCCACGGCGCCCTTGGCGAGGTCGTAGTCGAGGACGAAGTCCCGGTTGGGGGTCACGTTCTTGGCCTCGTAGCTGGCCACGGCCGCGGTCTCGCTCGTGCGGCGCACGTCGACGTCGTGCCAGGGCGAGTAGATCCCCTTCAGCGGCTGGTCGGCCTTGATCGAGACGCTGAGGGTGCAGCGCTGGAGCGGCTGGCTGGAGAACTTCTCGGTGTTGAGGGGGTAGCGGTAGCGGACCCGACCGGCGTCGGCCGTGAGCGTCTGGCGGTAGGTCAGGCGAACGCGCTTGGTGCTCCTGGGCTCGATCGGGAAGATCCGCACCTTGAACAGGCCGCGGCCCGCGTATTCGAGCAGGGCCGGATCCTGCATGCGGCGCACGATCCCTTCGTAGATCGAGAGGGCCTTCTGGCTGTCGAGGACCTCGCCCTGCATCTCCTTGCCGTCGATCCACATCGAGAACTGGTCGAGGGCGGCGTCCGCGGGGAGGGGGAACATGTACATCCCCTCCAGGCGCTGGTCGAGCGGGTTGCGGAACACCTGGTCGATCTCGGTCGTGGCGACGCTGCCGTCGATCGTGACCTTGACGTCATGGTTCTCGACCGCGAGAGGGAAGCCGCGCCGGAGCCCCGGGGGTCGCGGCATGGGGCGTGGCCGGGGGCGGGGGGCGATCCGTCCGGTGTGCTCGACGAGGATGAACCCGTCGGCGAGGGCAGGGGCCGAGCAGGCCAACAAGAGGGGGATCACGAGGGACAGCGAGGGGTGCGTGCGCATGGGCGCCTCCTTCGATCCCTGTCACAAGCGAGGGGCTCGGGTTGGGGGTGGGCGAGTCAAGCCCCTGGAGGACAGAGGCTTATGCCATCGCCTTGCACGCTGGCCCTCGCGGACGCGAAACCCGTGAGAAGGCTATCGCCTGGCTTGAAGGGCACTTGGACGCCCTTACAATGCGCCGCCTTCTGGCTCCTGAGGAGATGGCATGTCCGACCCCAAGACTTCCGGCGATGACGCGACCCCCGAGGGGGAGAGCGTAGGCGAGACGACCGCGACCGCCGAGGCGGACGAGGCCAAGACCGAGGACGCCAAGGCGGAGGAAGCTCCTGCCGAGGGCGCCGAGGCGGAGGCCGCTCCAGCGGAAGAGCCCAAGGCCGAGGAGAAGCCCAAGGCCGCCGAGGAGAAGCCCAAGGCCGAGGAGAAGCCCAAGGCCGAGGAGAAACCCAAGGCCGCCGAGAAGAAGGCCGAGGCGAAGAAGGACGACGCCAAGGGCAAGAAGGACGCCAAGAAGGACGAGGGCAAGGACGCCCAGGGCGACCGCAGCAAGCGGATCGGCGAAGAAGACGAGAAGTCCACGCAGGACATCTTCGTCGAGAACCTGCCGACGATCGTCGTGGTCTGCATCCTCTTCGCGCTGATCCCCATTTGGTACACGGCCAACCGCAAGGCGCAGCTCGAGAACAGCCAGCAGGCTTGGCAGGACCTCGGCGAGGCGCGCGAGCAGGAGCTGGCCAAGGCGAAGTTCGACGCCCTCACCAAGCGTCACCAGGGCACCTCGGCGGAGCCCTATATCAAGGTCACCTGGGCCAGCAAGCTCTACGAGACCGGCGAGAAGGCCAAGGTCCAGCAGGCCCTCAGCCTGCTCGAGGAGGTCCAGCGCGACTTCCCCCACGTCGACCTCGTCCAGCGCCTCGTCCCTGGCCGGATCGAGGCGATCAAGGCCGAGCTGGCGCACCCCAAGGCCCACTGGGCCGAGCCCGGCTCGAGCGACAAGCCCGCTGAGGAGAAGAAGCCCGAGGGCGAGCCCGGCGGCGTCGCCCCGACGGAGACCTCCAGCAAGGAGTAGCGAGCAGCGACCCTCGCCGCAGAGAGCGCCGCGGCCTCCGGGCTGCGGCGTTTCCCGTGTGGGCGGGTCGCGGGGCTACCGACTCGCGGCGCGGCCTGGCAAGCTCGCGGCGTGAGCGACGAGCTGAAGACGTGGGAGGTCCCGGAGGCCAGCCGCCTGGACGCCTTCCTGGCCGAGCGGCTGGGGGACGGGTCCTCGCGGGTTCAGGTCCAAGGCTGGATCAAGGAGGGACGCTGCCAGGTCGGCGGGCGGGCGGTCAAGAAGCCCTCGCACAAGCTCAAGGGCGGCGAGCAGGTCCAGCTCGCCCTCCCGCCGCCTCCGCCGCCCCCAGGCCCGCTCCTGGCCGAGGACCTGCCGCTCCCCCTCCTCTACCAGGACGAGCACATCCTCGTCGTCGACAAGCCCGCCGGCATGACCGTCCACCCCGGCGCCGGTCAGCGCGAGGGCACGCTGGTGAACGCGCTGCTCCACCACTCCCCCCACGCCCTCTCGAGCGTGGGCGGTGAGGAGCGGCCCGGGATCGTGCACCGCCTCGACAAGGACACCAGCGGGGTGATCGTGGTCGCCCGCAGCGACCGCGCCCACCGCGAGCTGGCGCGCCAGTTCCATGACCGCGAGGTCCGCAAGCGCTATCTAGCCCTCACGGAGGGTGTCCCGCGGGAGCGGGAGGGCGAGGTCGACCTGCCCCTGGGCCGCCACCCCAAGGATCGCAAGCGGCAGGCGGTGATCGAGGACGGTCGACCGGCGCTGACGCGCTACCGGGTGCTCGAGGACTTCGGCGGGCGCGCCTACGTGGAGTGCCGACCCAAGAGCGGGCGCACCCACCAGATTCGCGTCCACATGCTCGCCCTGGGGGCGCCCTTGCTGGCCGACGCCACCTACGGCCGCGGGCGGCCCGAGCGCTTCACCCGTGACTGGCGGGTATTTCCCCCGCCGCGACGCGGGGCTCGAGGGCCCCGACGAGGTGCTCCTGGCCCGCCACGCGCTCCACGCGGCGCGCCTGGAGTTGACCCACCCCCTGAGCGGGGAGCGGGTGGCCTTCGAGGCCCCTCTGCCGGCGGACTTCCTCGCGGCGCTGACCGCCCTGAGAGAGGCCGCTAAGCCGGTTTGAGCGCTGACGTTGCTGGGCTCCCGTGATAGTGTTCGGCCCCCTTGGAGAGCCCCATGAGCGAGCAGACCCCGCCCCAGCCCAGCGGCGAGCCCAACAGCCAGCCCAGCGGCCAGTCGAGCGGCTCCCCCTCCGCTGAGGGTCAGCCCCAAGCCCAGACGGCCACCGGCTACCCCTACCCCTATCCCTACAGCTACGGGCAGCAGGCCTACGGACAGCAGGCCTACGGACAGCGGCCCGCCGCGCCGGGTCAGGCCCAGCGCACGGCCTGCGCGGGGATCCTCCTGGCTGGGCTCTTCATGCTGCTCGGCTTGCTCTGCCTGCTGCCTTCGCTCTTCAGCGCGGCCAACCAGAACATGGTCAGCAGCGCGACCGGCGGCAACCTGAGCGAGGTCCGCGTGGGCGGGGACGCCAGCGCCAGCGAGAAGATCGCCATGATCGAGCTCTCGGGCGTGATCGCCGACGTGCAGGTCAGCGGCGGCCTGCTCGGCGGCGCGGTCGACCTCGTCGGCCGGCTGCGCGGCGAGTTCGCCCAGGCCGCCAAGGACGACGCGGTCAAGGGCGTCCTGCTGCGGATCGACAGCCCCGGCGGCACCGTAGGCGCTTCGGACCGGATCTGGCACATGGTCAGCGAGTTCAAGCGCACGACCGGCAAGCCCGTCGTGGTCCACATGGGCGGCACCTGCGCCTCGGGCGGCTACTACATCGCCGTGGCCTGTGACCACCTGATCGCCGAGCCGACCACGATCACGGGGAGCATCGGGGTCGTGCTCTCGACCCTCAACTTCTCTGGGCTGCTCAAGGAATACGGCGTCAAGGACGTCACGATCAAGTCGGGGCCCAACAAGGACCTGCTCAACTCGACGGCTCCGCCCAACGAGGAGCACCTCGCGATCATGCAGACCATGGTCGACGAGACCTACGCGCGCTTCACCGAGATCGTGGCCAAGGGCCGTCCGATCAAGCTCGAGAAGGTGCGTCAGCTCGCCGACGGGCGGATCTACACCGCCAACCAGGCGCTCAAGCACCAGCTGATCGACGCGATCGGCTACCAGGAAGACGCCTTCGCCACCGTCCGGCGCCTGGCCCAGGCCGGCGCCTGCCAGCTGGTCCGCTATCGCAAGCCCCCCACCTTCGCCGACGTCCTCGCGGGCAACGCCCGCGCCCCGCAGCTGAACCTCGACGACCTGCTCGGGCAGCTGCAGGGCCCCCGCTTGCTGGTCCTCTGGCGAGGCCGCTAGCGCGATTGGACCTGCTTGACGAGCCTTGACGAGCCCGTCCGAGAGGTCTGCTAACGTCTTGCCCCTCAACGCCCCACCCCCTCCCAGGAGGTGAGCCCATGCCGACGACCGTCCTTGGCATCAGCGCCTACTACCACGACAGCGCCGCGGCCCTCGTCCGCGACGGCGAGATCATCGCCGCCGCGCAGGAAGAGCGCTTCACCCGCAAGAAGCACGACGCTCGCTTTCCGCGCAACGCCGTCGACTACTGCCTGCGCGAGGCGGGGATCACGCCGGAGGAGCTGACCTACGTCGCCTTCTACGACAAGCCGATCCTCAAGTTCGAGCGCATCCTCCAGACCTACCTCGGCGTCGCCCCTGGCGGCCTGCGTCAGTTCTGGAAGGCGATGCCCGTCTGGCTCAAGGAGAAGCTCGGCACCAACAAGCTGATCCGCGCCGAGTTCCCGGGCTACAAGCGGCGGATCCTGTTCGGCGAGCACCACGAGTCGCACGCCGCCTCGGCCTTCTACCCCTCTCCCTTCGAGGAGGCGGCGGTGCTCACCATCGACGGCGTGGGCGAGTGGGCGACGACCACCTACGGCGTGGGGCGGGGCAGCGAGCTCGAGCTGCTGGGTGAGATCAACTTCCCCCACTCGCTGGGCATGCTCTACAGCGCGTTCACCTACTACACCGGGTTCAAGGTCAACAGCGGCGAATACAAGGTCATGGGGCTGGCCCCCTACGGCGAGCCGCGCTTCGTCGACCAGATCCTCGAGCACGTGATGGAGCTGCGGGACGACGGCAGCTTCCACCTCAAGATGGACAAGTTCGACTTCTTGACCGGGCTCAAGATGACGAGCGGGCGCTTCGACGACGTGTTCGGTGGGCCCCCGCGCCAGCCCGAGACCCAGCTCAGCCAGCGCGAAATGGACCTCGCGGCCTCGGTCCAGGTCGTGACCGAGATGGCCATGGACAAGATGGCCCGCTTCGTGCGCGAAGAGACGGGCATGAAGAACCTCTGCCTGGCCGGCGGCGTGGCGCTCAACTGCGTCAGCAACGGCAAGCTGCTCCGGTCCAAGATCTTCGACAACCTCTGGATCCAGCCTGCGGCCGGCGACGCCGGCGGCGCGCTCGGCGTCGCCCTCTCCGTCTGGCACAAGTATCTCCAGCAGCCGCGTAAGGTCCGCGACGACGGCAAGGACCTCCAGAGCGGCAGCTACCTCGGCCCGCGCCCCGACAACGAGGGGGCCAAGGCCTACTTCGAGAAGATCGGCGCGCCCTACAAGGAGTACTCGGAGGAGGAGCTGCCGGAGGCCGTGGCCGAGCTGCTCGCGAGCGAGAAGGTGGTCGGCCTCTGCCAGGGCCGGATGGAGTTCGGTCCGCGGGCCCTGGGGGGGCGCTCGATCATGGGCGACGCCCGCAGCCAGGAGATGCAGACGACCATGAACTTGAAGATCAAGTTCCGCGAGTCGTTCCGGCCCTTCGCGCCGAGCTGCCTGGAGGAGGAGGTCAACAACTGGTTCGAGCAGGAGACCCCCTCGCCCTACATGCTCCTGGTCGCCCCGGTGCGCGAAGAGCACCGGATCCCCATGACCGAAGAGCAGACGAAGCTGTTCGGGATCGACAAGCTGAAGATCCCGCGCAGCAAGATCCCGGCGGTGACGCACGTGGACTACTCGGCCCGGATCCAGACCGTCAGCCGGGACACCAACCCCGTCTACTACGACATCATCAAGTCCTTCCACGGCAAGACGGGCTGCCCGGTGATCGTCAACACCTCCTTCAACGTCCGCGGCGAGCCGATCGTGTGCACGACCGAGGACTCCTACCGCTGCTTCATGCGCACCAACATGGACGCGCTGGTGGTGGAGCGCTGCGTGCTGCTCAAGGAAGAGCAGCCGGAGTGGAAGGAAGTCGGCGATTGGCGCGACGAGTTCGAGCTGGACTAGGCCGGGCTAGGTAAAGACATGACGCAGACCAAGACCGCGTCCGCTGCTGCCAAGAGCAGCGCCAAGGGCGGACTCAAGCCGGAGCTCAACCCCACCATCGGGGCTCCGATCCACAAGGACCTCTACGAGGTGCCCGCCGATCAGGAGGCGTTGAAGCAGGAGAAGATCAAGCAGACGCGGATCCTCGGCCTGGGCTTCTTCGTCGTCTTCTTCCTGATCATTGGCGGCCTGAGCATGACCCTGAACGGGGCCTGGAAGAAGGGGCTGGCCGTGTCCATGCCCTCCCTGCCCGACCAGGAGCTGCCGGGCTTTCAGGGCGAGGGCGAGGCCAAGGTGCCCAACGCCCGGGCCAAGGACATGCAGGCTCGACCGCCCGTGGTCCGCGCCCCGGGCGGCGACGTGTTCCGGCCCTTCGACAAGCTGGACTTCGCCTACACCGACCAGGACGACGTCGAGCCGGCCGACGCGGCGGGCCTGACGCCGATCCACATTTGGCAGCAGCGGACGCTGATCGCGACCGGCTACGCCAAGCTCCCCGCCGCGGACGCCAAGGCGCGTCAGATCGCGCGCAAGGTGGCGCTGCGGGCGGAGGCCAGCGGGAGCGCCAAGCAGGTCAGCGAGCTCCCCGAGGGCGTCACGGTGCAGCTCGTCAACGACACGCCCAAGGGCGGCTTCATGCAGGTCAAGCGCGGCGACGCCACGGGGTGGGTCCCCAGCAGCGCGCTGGCGCAGCCGACCCCGACGGTCAAGCTCCCCAACCTCGAGCCGCGCGACGCGCACCCGGCGCTGCTCAACGCGCTCTTCCAGGCCAAGCTGCTGCGCACCGTCCCGACCCGCTACCTGATGGCGGTCGGGCTCGTGCTCGGCGTCCTGGCCCTGCTGGTCCCGGCGCTCATGATCCCCTTCTACGACTTCTGGATGCGCTGGGTGACCGCGCCCTTGGGCTGGTTCAACACCCGCCTGATCCTGGGGATCGTGTGGGTGCTGCTCTTCACCCCGGTCGCGATCGTGCGCCGCCTCTTCGCGTCCGACGCGCTGCGCCGCAACACGCTCCCCAAGGACCAGAGCTACTGGCTCAAGCGAGAGAAGCAGCGCGACCACAAGCACTTCGCGCGCGGGTTCTAGGGAGGCGCGCAGCCGATGAAGGGGATCATCCTCGCTGGCGGCTCGGGCACCCGGCTGCACCCGCTGACGATCGCCGTCAGCAAGCAGCTGATGCCGATCTACGACAAGCCGATGATCTACTACCCGCTCTCGGTCCTGATGCTGGCCGGGATCCGGGAGATCCTCGTGATCTCGACCCCTGAGGACCTGCCGCGCTTCGAGCAGCTCCTCGCGGGCGGCGAGCAGTTCGGGCTCTCCTTCTCCTACGTGGCTCAGCCCAAGCCCGAGGGCCTGGCGCAGGCCTACACGCTCGGCGCCGAGTTCGTGGGCGACGAGCCCTCCTGCCTGATCCTGGGCGACAACGTGTTCTACGGACACGGGCTGGCCGGGACGCTCCGCGAGGCGGCAGCCCTCGAGCAAGGCGCCACGATCTTCGCCTACCCGGTCAGCGACCCGGATCGCTACGGCGTGGTCGAGTTCGACGAGGCGGGCAAGGTGCTCTCGATCGAGGAGAAGCCGGCCAAGCCCAAGTCGCGCTTCGCGGTCCCCGGGCTCTACTTCTACGACGCCCAGGCCGCCGAGATCGCGCGCAACCTGAAGCCCTCGGCGCGCGGAGAGCTCGAGATCACCGACCTCAACCGGGTCTACCTCGAGCGGGGCCAGCTGAACTGCCTCGAGCTGGGGCGCGGCACGGCGTGGTTGGACACCGGCACCCACGACAGCCTGCTCCAGGCGAGCGAGTTCGTGGCCTCGATCCAGCGCCGCCAGGGCCTGATGATCTCCAGCCCGGAGGAGATCGCCTTCCGCCAGGGCTGGATCAGCGCCGAGCAGCTGCGCGAGCAGGCCGAGCCCCTGGCCAAGAACTACTACGGTCGCTACCTCCTGAGCCTGCTCGAGAGCTAGTCCTGCTCGCCCGCTGAAGGTCCGACCGGCTCGCGCGTCTCAGGAGTTCTCCACGACGTGCGCTGGCGAAGCGCGGCTGCTTCCGTAGACTTCGCCCTCCCGGGAGGACTCCCTATGAAGTCGATTCGTCCGCTCCTCGCCCTGACCCTGGCCGGCCTCGTCGCCTGCGGCGGCGGCCAGCAACCTGAGGGCGATAGCCCCGCTGAGCAGCCCGCCGAGCAGCCCCAGGAGCCCGACGCTCCCGGCGAGCCCGCGCAGCCCGCGGCCCGGCCCCAGCCGAGCCAGCGTCCCAGCCAGGAGGGCGCGCCCGAGGTGCGGATCGTGAAGCCGGCCGAGGGCGCCAAGCTGCGCAAGACCCCGGTGGACGTGGAGGTCGTGGTCGATCACTACGGCGAGCTCCGCTCCTGCCGCCTGGGCACCCTCGACGGCGAGGTCCTCGGGCGCGAGACCCTCGCGGAGGGCAGCGGCGGAGGCCAGCCGGCTGGCGGGAGCGAGCCGGTCGCCGGCGGGAAGATGACCGACGAGGACAAGAGCTTCTCGGCGCTCGTTCCCAGCGGCAGCGACGGCGACAAGACGATCGCCCGGGCCAAGATCGCGACCCAGGCGATCACCGACATCCTGGCCGAGTGGACCTTCAACGCCCTGCGCGGGGAGCGTCGACGGGCCGTGTTCCGGGCCGCAGCCGGGATCCTGCGCCGCGAGCGCTTCCGCGCTCGCTCCGACGGCAAGTATCGCCTGGTCGCCGTGGTCAACATGGCGGAGGCTCGCAACCTGGTCCTGGACGCCCTCGCCGTGCAGGAGACCTTCGGCGCCGAGCCCTTCGTGCTGGGCGCCTGCGGCGGCAGCTGGTGGGGCGGCCCCAAGCTGGAGGGCGACGCGGTCACCTCGATCCGCACCGGGATCACCGCGGGCGCGGCTGACTGGCTCAACCGCTGGCGCTTCACCCAGGCGCCCAACGCCCAGGACCGGGCCAAGGTGCTGAAGGCCGCCGCAGGCCTGCAGGCCTCGCCCTCGCCCGAGGAGCTCGAGCGCTTCTCCTCGGCCTTCCAGGCCCCGCTCGCGATCACGATCGGCGGCGGGATCGCCTTCGAGCGCTTCACCGGCGGCGCCCAGGCCAAGAAGTTCCAGGGCTTCCTGCGCGTGCGCGGCCTGACGGTCACGGTCTACCAGCGGACGACCAACACGATCCTGGCGCGCTTCGCGCTCAGCAGCAGCCCGAACAAGACGAACGAGGACGAGGCGACCACGGCCGAGCTCCACCAGCCCTGGGTCGGCAACAACGAGAGCCTGAGCATGGCGGCCGAGCGCTACGCCCGCTTCGCGGGGCGGGCGATCGCCAACAACATTTGCCGGCGCCTCTTCGACCGCTACTACGCGGACCAGGGCAACCCCCCGCGGGACTTCGTGACCTGCCCCGGCTGCGGTGACCGCGTCGAGCGCGGCCTGAGCGAGTGCCCGACCTGCACCTCGCCGCTCGGCGGCACCAAGCCCAGCGAGCCGGCCAAGGAGGCGCGCTATCGGACCCGCTTCCGCTTCCAGCTCCAGCGGGTCCAGGACGGCCAGAACAAGATCCGGGTCGTCGCGATCGACGAGCGCGGGCGCAAGGGGAGCGACGAGTCGAGCTTCCACTTCCACATGCCCGACACCTCGCCGCCGCGCGTGCGGATCCTGGACCCCAAGGGCGACGACCTGCGCGTCGCGAGCGAGCCGCTCCTGATCACCTGCGAGGTGACCGACGATCGCCAGGTGGCCGAGGTCACCGTCAACGGGGCCAAGATCAAGCCGCCCAAGGGCCACGGGCGCACGGCGTGGAACTTCAAGGTCCGCGTCCGGCTCAAGGAGGGCAAGAACCAGGTCGCCGTTCAGGCCAAGGACGGCTCGGGCAACCCGGGACGCGCCTTCCTCGACGTGACCTACGACGTCCCCGACCTCCTCCCGCCGCAGGTGTCCTTCGTGGAGCCTCGCGAGGGCGCCAAGCTGACCAAGGCCCCGGTCCGGGTCGTGGTCGAGGCCAAGGACGCTCGCGGTCAGGTCACGGTCAGCGTGAACGGGGTCCAGCTCAAGCGCGCGGGCACTCGCTTCACCGGCGACGTCACGCCCGCCGAGGGCAAGAACGAGCTGGTCGCGGTCGCGAGCGACGAGGCGGGCAACCGCGCGCGCGAGGTGCGGACCTTCTTCTTCGAGACCCCCGACACCACCGAGCCGACCCTGAAGATCCTGGCGCCGGCCTCGGGCAAGCCGATCACGACCGCGCCGGTGATCGTGGTCGTCGAGGCCAAGGACGACCGCGGGGTGGCCTGGGTCAAG
>CALDQK010000958.1 GCA_937911525.1 uncultured bacterium | reverse complement strand
AAGAGCAACGCCCAGGTCGAGAGCGCGACGGTCAACAGGTCGCCCGAGCCCGTGCGAGCCCAGAAGCCGAACATCCCGACGCTGAGCAGGACGCCGCCCGCCAGGAGCCCGACCGCGCGACCGCGCCACAGGCGACCCAGCCCCATCGTGGCCACCAGGGTCGCGAGTCCAGCCAGGGCCGAGGGGAGGCGCACCGCGACCTCGTCCACGGCTCCCCCAGCGAAGAGCAGGGCGGGCCAGTAGGAGGGCGCCGGCTTGAGCCGGTAGGGGACGCCGTCGATCTGCGGCGTGAGCAGATCGCCGCTGAGGTGCATCCAGCGGGCGCACTCTGCCCAGCGCCCCTCGATCCCCCACAGCGAGCGCACCCCCAGCCCGCCCAGCAACAGGAAGGCAGCGACGAGGAGCAGGCCCAGCTCGGGTCCCCGCTCCGCCAGCCCGAGGCGCGCCAGGCGCGCCAAGGCAGGCGGCGCGTCGCGCAGCGGACGGACCGTCGAGTCGCCGCTGTGCCGCCAGCGCACCCCCACCTCCTCGACTCGGTATCCGAGCGCTCGCGCGCGGCAGAGCAGCTCCAGGTCGAAGGCGAAGCGCTCCTCGCGGAGGTCTGCGAACAGGCGCCGGGCGACGGGCCGCCGAAAGAGCTTGAAGCCGCAGTTGAAGTCGGCGCAGGGGAGCCCGGTCGCGAGGGCGGCCGCGACTCGGAACGCGGCTCCGAGCGCGCGGCGGAGGGGCGGCTGATCCAGCTCCACCTGCGCGCCAGGCGCCCTGCGGGAGGCGATCGCGAGGTCGGCTCCGCCCTCGAGGGCCGCCTCGAGGCGCCCCAGCTCGGCGATCGGGGTCGAGAAGTCCGCGTCGCTGAAGAGCACCCGCTCGCCCCGCGCCTCGAGCACCCCCTGGCGGATCGCCGCTCCCTTGCCGCGGTTGCGCCCGAGTCGCAGCAGGCGGCAGCGCGCCTCCTCGCGCAGCAGCGGCGCGAGCACCTCCTCGACGCCGTCCCCACAGCCGTCGGAGACGACGATCACCTCCCAGGCGCCCCCCCGCGCCTCGAGGTGCTCGAACACGGCAGGCAGCCTGTGGGAGAGGAGCTGCGCCTGCTCGTAAACGGGGATCACGACGCTCAGCTCGAGCCCGGCCACTACACGCGCGCCCTCAGGCCCAGCAGCGCGCCGAAGGTGGCGAAGGCCAGCGGAGGGAGCGCCACCGCGGCGGCAGGCGGGAGCAGGCCCTGTCCGCCGAGCTCGGAGCAGAAGGTGACCGCGACGAAGTAGCAGAGCGCGGCGCCCAGGCTGAGCAGCCCGCGCAGCGACGGACGCCCCTCGCCGTGGCCGAGGGTCAAGGGCAAGGCCACCAGGAGCAGGACCGCCCCGGCCAGGGGCTGACCGTAGCGACGCCAGAGCTCCACCTCCAGCGCGGGGAAGCCCGGCGTTCGCCGCAGCCGCTCGCGGATCTCCTCGGCGCTGGCGTAGCGGGGGTCGTGGGCCGTCTCGACGTCAGCCGGCGTAATCGGAGTGTCCAGCCAGTGACCCTTGGCGGCGAAGGGCGTGACGCGCTCACCCGGCCCCGCCTCCTCGATCACGACCCCGTTGCTGAGCAGCCAGCGTCCCGCCCCGCCTTCCTCCACCCAGCGCCCTCGCTCGGCGTGGATCGAGCGACGCTCCCGGCCCCCGGGATCGAGCTGCACGAAGGTCAGCTCGCGGGCCTCCCGCAGGCCGAGGTGGTAGCCGGCGGCCATGAACACCCCGCCCTGGGCGTCTGGGATCGGTCGCGGCGAGCTCCAGTGGTCCCGCACCCCACCCAGTCGGGCCTCGGCCCGGCGCAGGTCGCCGAGGGCCGGGAGCAGGAGCTCGCGGTCGGCCCAGGTCAAGGGCGCGACCAGGAGCGCGCCGAGCAGGAGCGGCCAAGCCAAGCGACGGCTGCTGTAGCCGAGCGAGAGCAGACCCAGCAGCTCGTTGGAGCGTCGCAGGGCGGTTGTGACCCACAGGGCGCTCAGCAGGGTCAGGTAAGGCGCGGCGAGATAGAAGAGCTCGGGAAGCAGCGTCCCGTAGCGGAGCGGGACGCTCTGAGCCAAGCCCTTGCGCTGGAGGCGCGCGGCGTTGACCGGCAGGTCGATCGCGAGGAAGAGCAGCAAGCCGACGACCAGGAAGGCGAGGTAGGCGCCAAAGAAGCGGCGCAGCAGCCAGCGATCGCAGGTGCTCATCACTGGACCCTCGCGCGCGTCGCGCAGCCCAGGCCCGTCCCGCCGCAGGTCAGCCAGCTGAGGAAGATGGGGAGCGGAGAGGCCAAGCGCTCGGCGAGGAAGGCCCCCAGGATGTGCGCCACGAAGAAGAGCGCCGCGCTGGCGGCCACCGCCGAGACGAGGGCCACCAGGGGCGAGCGCGCCTCGAGCAGGAAGAGCAAGGGCAGGACCAGCACCGTCAACACGAGGGGGGCGGCCGCCATCGCGGCCCGCTCGGCGAGCTCGCGCCGGACGCCGTCGGCCTCTCGCGACGCCGAGCGTCGGGCCTCTTCGTCCGGCGAGCCTCCGGCGAGGCGCGCCAGCGCCCGGTCGATCCTGCGCCGCAGCTCGGCCGACGAGAAGGCCGCGTTCTTGAGCCGGCTGGGCTGATCGAGGCCGCCGGCGTCCAGGGAGAGCTCCTCGAAGCGGGCTCGGATCGGCTCGAGAGGCGGCTGGTCGAGGAGGGGGTCGTCCGGGCTCCACACCTCTTCGCCCGGGCATTGAAACCACGAGATGCTCGCCCCTCGCAAGCGAAGGATCGTCTGCCCGCTGGCGCTCTGCTCGACCCGCCCCTGCCCGGCGACGACCACCAGGGTGCGGTGCTCGGGCAGGTCGGGGCCGCCGTAGGAGACCACCACCCCGCGCAGGTCCGCCCCCTCCTGCGAGCGGATGTAGACGGCGAGCCGCTGCCGGGGGAAGGACAAGGTCAGGTGCTGCGCGGAGCCGAGGGCGGCGAGCTGCAGGTAGGTGTTGGCCATCACCTGCTGGCGCAGGCGATAGCAGAGCGGGACGAGGGTCGTGGTCAGGAGCAGGCTCACCAGCGCCAGCCCGACGCCCAGGCCCAGGGCGGGCAGGGAGAGCTGCAGACGAGAGAACCCGAGCGCCATCAGGGTCCGAGCCTCGCCCTCGGCGATGGCGCGCCCGTAGACCAGGGCCAGCGCCATCACGAAGGCGATCGGGATCACGTAGGGGAGCAGGAAGGGCAAGGCGAGGGGCAGCGCGCGCACGAGCTGCGCCGCGGAGAGCTCGCCCGATTCCACCATTCGGTAGGTGGCCGCCAGCAAGAAGAGGAAGCAGGCCCCCCCGGTGGCGCCGACGAAGGCCACGAGCAGGCGCCGCAGCAAGTGCCGCTCGAGGGTGCTCAGCACGCTAGGTACCCGCGCCGGGCTGGGCTCATTCCCATCAGCCCGCAAGACGCTGAGGGGCGCTCCTCGCTCACAGCCTTCACAGCTAATCAGGCTAGAGAGTCGGACGCGGAGACAAGCTGAGCGGAGGGTTAGCCTTCCCTCACACTGTGGCCCCTCCCGCTAGCGATGCGGCGGGCGGCGGGCGAGCTTGCGCTGGAGCGAGCGGCGGTGGATCCCGAGGACGCGGGCCGCCTGGGAGACGTTGCCGCCCGTGTCGGAGAGCACGCGCTGAATGTGCTCCCACTCGACCCGCTCGAGGGAGGGAGCCTCCGTGATCTGGGCTGGCTCCTTGATCGCCGCGCCCGCGACCTGGCGCTCGAAGGCCGCCAGGATCTGGTCCGCGTCGGCCGGCTTGGTCAGATAGTCGACCGCGCCCAGGCGGATCGCCTCGGTGGCGGTCGCGATGCTCCCGTAGCCCGTGAGCATGATGCAGTGGATCCCCGGCACCGCCGCGACCAGGTCGGCCACGATCTCGAGGCCCGACTTGTTCGGCAGGCGCAGGTCGATCACGGCCCGCTTGGGGTCGAGCTGCTTGGCCACCTGGAGGGCCTCTTCTGCGCTGCCCGCCGCGGCGGCCGGGTGGCCGCGGTCCTGGAAGGCGCGCACGAGGCGGTTGCGGAAGGCGTCGTCGTCGTCGACCACCAGGATCGTCTCGCTGCTCATGCGTTCACCTCCGTGCGCGACGGGCTGTCAGGAAAGGTCAGGGCCGCCCGCACCCCGGACCCAGGCTGCGAGGAGAGCTCGAAGCGCCCCCCGTGGCGCTCCGCCGTCAAGCCGACCAGGTAGAGCCCCAGGCCCATCCCGCGCCCGTGCTCCTTGGTCGTGAAGAAGGGCTGGCGCGCGCGCTCGAGCACGTCGCTCGGCATGCCGGGACCCTCGTCCTCGACCGTGAAGCTCCAGCCGCCTTCGGAGTGCCCGACGCTCAGCAAGACCCGGCCCTGGCCCTCGGTCGCGTCGAGCGCGTTCTCCAGCAAAGGCAGGAGCGCGTGGGCCGCGTCGGGGTGGACCGTCGCGCCGCGGTCCACGCCCGGGTCGACCTCGACCTCGAAGCGACCCGCGCCCTGCAGGTCCTCGCGCAGATTCGCGAGCAGAGCGTCCAAGCCGAGGGGCTCGGGCGCGTTGCCGAGGCCCTCGTGGTCCAGGGTGCCCAGGCGATCGAGGATCCGCCGGCAGCGCTCGACCTGCTCACGGATCAGCTGCGCGTCCTCGCGAATGTCGTGGCCGCAGGTCTGCCCGCAGTGCTGGCGACCCGCCGTGCGCTCGAGCTCCTTGCTGACCACCGCGATCGTGCCGAGCGGGGTCCCGAGCTCGTGCGCCGTGCCCGCCGCCAGCGCCGCCAGGGAGGCCAGGAACTCGTTGCGCTTCAGCTGCGCCTCGGCCTCACGCAGGTCCTCCTCGCGCCGCCGCAGCGCCGCCACCACGCCCGCCGTGAAGTAGGCCACGTTCGCCGCGACCAGCACCAGCGCCACTCCGCGCCCCGCGCCCTCCAGGTTGGGCGTCACGTGGCCCGCGAAGTGGAGGGGGACGTGCAGGGGGTGGAGCAGCGCGTAGCAGAGCGCTGAGAGGCCGACCATCCACCAGGCCCAGGCCATGGGGAGCGCGACCGCGGCCAGCGCGACGTGGATCACGTAGAGGATCGCGAAGGGGTTGCTCGGGCCGCCGCTGAGGCCGAGCAGCGCGGTCAGGAGCAGCGTGTCGAGGCTGAGCACGGCGCCCAGGACCCGCGGGTGGGCGCTCCCGACCCGGGACAGCCACACCTTGAGCGCGACGTTGGTCGCGAAGGTCAGCGCGATCACGCCGCCGAGGGCCAGCACCGGCAAGCGCAGCTCGAGCAGGCGGCTCGAGATGAAGATCGTGAGCGCTTGCCCCGTGACCGCCACCCAGCGCAGGTTGATCACCCACGGCAGCGCGACCTCGGGGTCGACGCGAGCCGAAGGGAGCGGGACGCCGGCAACGGACGGGGGTGCCGCCATGCGGGGATTGTAGGTTGACCAGCCCGCCTGGAGATGCGTCAGAGTGTCGCAGCGGGCCCCTAGCGCTTACGACCCGCCGAGAGCGTGGCCTCGAGCGTCACGACCCCGTCCCCGCGCTTGACCTTGACCTTGATCGTCTGCCCCGGGCGGCTGAGCCGCAGCGCGTTGACGTAGTCGTAGATCGTCTTGACGGGCTTGCCGGCGAACTCGACCACCACGTCGCCCTTCTGGATTCCGGCCTGGGCGGCCGGGGTCCCGGGGCGGGCGCCGTCGAGGAGCACGCCGACCACGCCCTCCTGGGCGTAGTTGGGGATGCTGCCGAAGTACGCCCCCCGCTCACCCGTGACGACCCGGCGCGGAGCCTGAGCGCGAGGGACCTTGCGGTAGTCGGGTCGCTCGGGGAGCACGTCCACCGAGCGCAGCAGGGCGTAGGCGACCCGCGCCGCGAACTCCAGCCCCTCGGTGTCGATGCGCTCCACGTCGTCGCTGGGGCGGTGGTAGTCCTCGTGCGTCCCGGTCCAGAGGAAGAACACCGGCACCTGCTCGCCGTAGAAGGTCGCGTGGTCGCTGGGCCCGAAGCCGTCCTGCTGGGTGCTGAAGGGGCGGCCGAAGTTGTCGCACACCCGCTGCAGGAGCGGCTTCCAGCTGGGCGAACTCCCCGCGCCCCCGATCAGCAGCGGCCGCTCGCCGAGGCGACCGATCATGTCGAGGTTGATCATGGTCACGATCTGCTTCAGGTCGACCGGGGGCTCCTTCACGAAGGCCTTGCTGCCGAGCAGGCCCTCCTCCTCCGCGCCGAAGAACACGATCAGGACCGTCCGCTCGGGCGGGGCCGCCTGCAGGGCCGAGGCGACCCCCAGCAGCGCCGCGCAGCCCGAGGCGTTGTCGTCGGCCCCGTTGTGGATCGCCTGGGACTCGGGGCTGAGCGAGCCGTCGCCGCCCAGGCCGAGGTGGTCGTAGTGGGCCCCGAGCACGATCACCTCGTCGGGCCGGCTCCGCCCTGGGATCCGGCCGACCACGTTGTGGCTCTTGCCCGTCCGCCGCTCGAGGCGCACGTAGAGGCGCGCCGTCCGCTTGAGCGCGGCGCTCGCCGGCTGGCCGCTCTTGTCGATCACGGTGACCTTCGCCTGGAGGTCGATCCCCAGCCGAGCCTGGGCCGCGGCCTTCGTCAGCTGCGCCACGGGCAGCCCCGGGTCACCCGCCGAGAGCTTCAGCCAGCCCGTCCCCTGCGCCTTGGGGCTGCGCACCAGCAGCACGCCCACGGCGCCCGCGTCGCGGCAGGTCGCGATCTTGTAGCGCAGGTCCTGATAGACCGTCGGCCGCTCCCGGCCGAAGGCGCCGCCCTTGTCGCTGCGCGGCGCGCCCGTCAGGACCAGCGCCACCTTCCCCTTGAGGTCGACCCCCGCCAGGTCGTCGTAGCCCTCGTCCTCGGCCCGGATCCCGTAGCCGACGAACACCACGTCGCCCTTGGCGCTGCCGCTGGACGAGTAGAGCAGGGGCTGGAACTCCTCGCTGAGGGTCAACACGTCCGACTGGCCCGGGCCTGCGCCCTCGCCGATCGCCAGGCCGTTGCCCTGCTCGGCCAGCTGACCGCCCTTGCTGAACTCGAAGGGCTGCAGGAAGGACTTGCCCGCCCCCGGCTGCACGCCGCGCTTCGCCAGCTCCTGAGCCAGGTAGCCCGCGCTCGCTGACTCGTGCTCGGTGCCGGCCCGCCGCCCCTGGCGCGCGTCGTCCGCCAGCCAGCGCACCGCCCCGAGCATGTCCTCCTTGGTGATCCGGAGCACGCCGGGGAAGGTCGCCTCGAGGGCCGCCGGCTCGAGCGCGCGCAGGCGCGGCTCGACCTCGCCCGAGCTGCGGGCGCCGTGCGGCGAGCCCGAGCCGTGGGGCGCGGCGCTCTGGTCGCCCGAGCCGTGACCCGAGCCGCCGTGTCCGCCCGAGCCCCCGTGGCCGGAGCCGCCGTGTCCCGAGCCCCCGTGGCCGGAGCCGCCGTGTCCCGAGCCCCCGTGGCCGCTCGAGCCCCCGTGTCCGCCCGAGCCCCCGTGGCCGCTGCCCGCGCCGTGCGGGCTCTTGGGGGCCGCCTTCGGGCCGGGCTTGAAGGCGCTGGCCGGCGGCATCACGAAGTCCGCCAGGAACACCTGCGGGTTGCCGCCGCGCCCGCTCGACCAGGCGATCGTCTTCCCGTCCGGGCTGAAGGCCGGCAGGCCGTCGAAGCCGGTGTCGACGGTCAGCGCGACCTCCTCGAAGGAGCCGTCCGTCTTGACCAGGAAGATGTCGAAGTCGCTGTAGCTGCCCTTGGCCGTCGCGCCGTAGGCGGCGTAGTTGCCCGAGGGGTGGAAGAAGGGCGCCCAGTTGATCCGCGGGGTGCGCGTCAGGGTGATCGTCTGCTTGCCGTCGACGCTGGTCATGTAGCTGTGCATGACCCGGCTGCCCTTGGCCGAGGCGCGGTAGATCACCCACTTGCCGTCGGGCGAGAAGAAGGGCCCGCCGCAGTCGACGCCCTCCTTGGCGACCAGCGGGCGCTGGTCGCTGCCGTCGGCGTTCATCAGGTAGATCGCGTCGGGCTTGCCCTCCCGGCGGGTCGTGAAGCAGATCGTCTTGCCGTCGGGCGAGAAGCTGCACTCGGCGTCGTAGCCGCTGGTCGTGGTCAGCTGCTTCTTGATCTCCCCCGTGCGCAGGTCGGCCAGGAAGATGTCGAAGCTGTCGTCGTAGTCCCACTTGTAGCGGCGCGTCTCACGGGGCGGCGGCGCCTTGTGGGTGCGGGCGTCGAGGTGGCTGCTCGCGTAGATGAACAGGTTGGGGTCGGTCGGGTGGAAGAAGGCGCAGGTCGTCTTGCCCTTGCCCGTGCTGACCATGCGCCGGCCCTTGCCATCGGCGCTGACCAGGTAGATCTGGTAGTAGGCCTGCCCCGGCCGCTTGGCCTGGAACAGGATCCGCTTCCCGTCCGGTGAGAAGTAGGCCTCGCCCGCGCGCTCGTCGCCGAAGGTCAGCTGGCGCACGTTCTTGAGGTAGGGCTCGTCGGCGCGCTCGCTCGGCACCGCGGGGCGAGACTCCTGAGCCGAAGCCGGCAGCAAGCCGGCCAGCAGGGCCGAGGCCAGCAGGGAAGCGCGCAGGGACATTAGGACCTCCTCAGAGGGCGCCGAGTCTAGCGCGCAGTCGCAGAGCATCTGGACCCCAAGGCGAGGGTTTCGTAAGAGAAAGACCATGCGGACGATCCTGACGCTTTCCCTGCTCGCCACCGCCCTGCTCTGCGGCTGCGCCAGCGACGCGCGTGACCCCGACGCGCCCCCCCTCGCGCGGGACATGAGCGGCCCCCGGGCCGACGAGGGGCCCCAGCAGGGCGAGGGGCCTGCCGAGCCGACGCCTCAGCTCGGCGAGAACAACCGGCCCTGGCAGAACTGGAAGGACGAGAGCAGCGGCCCGCGCGCGACCCTGGTCTACGTGACCGAGATGGGCGTGCGAGGCAAGCGGCGCCCGGCGGCGCTGATCTACACCAGCGACCCCGAGATCGGCCACTTTCGCCGCCGCCCTTCGGATCAGTTCACGGTGCGGCGCCTGCTCAAGCGCGAGATGCAGTGGCTCCTCGACGACCTGAGCGCCCGCGGCCTCGAGGCGCTCCCCTGGAGCCCTGAGGCCCAATACGACGAGCCGATCGGGCCCGAGCGCGCGCTGCACTACTACGAGCAGGGCAAGCGGCGCTTCGTGCTCAAGCGCGAGCTCAACGACCAGGACAAGGTCGCCTTCCGCAAGCTGGAGGACCGGCTGATCCGGCTCACGATCTCGCGGTGAGCGCCTGGGCCTGGCCCTCGGTCCCGCTCCTCTTCCTGAGCGACCTCCACGCCGACGCCGAGGCCTTCGCGCGCAGCCTGGCGCTGGCGGAGCTGGAGCGCGTCCCCGCGGCCAAGGTCGTCGTCGGCGGGGACCTCCTCGACAAGGGACCCGACGAGCTGGCCCTCCTCCGCGCCCTGGGCGAGCTGCGCCGCGAGCGCGAGCTGATCCTCTTGCTCGGCAACCACGACCTGCGCTTCGAGCTGGCCCTCCGCCACATGGGCGCCCGCGATCCCCGCCGCTCCCACTTCGTGGTCCGGCTGGGGCTCAAGGGGCTGCGCTTCCTGCGCCGGCTCTATCGCCAGGCAGGTGCCCCGCCGCCCGCGCGCGGCGAAGCCGAGGCTCGCGCGCGCCTGGACCTGCCCGCAGGCTGGGCCGAGGGCTTCCGGGCCGAGATCGGCGCGGCGCTGCCGCCCGCGGGGCTCGAGCGCGAGATCACGCGCGCCCACGCCAAGGCCGCGGCGCTCGCAGACGCCCTCCAGGGCGACTTCGCCTGGGCCGAGCTCGACGCCGCGCTCGAGCTGGCCCGCGCCCGCTTCCTCGACCCCGCGGGCGAGTTCGCCTGGGTCCTGGCCGCGGGTCGCCTCTGCTGGCGCGCAGGGGACTTCCTCTTCGTGCACGCCGGGGTGTGCGACGCCTTCGCGCAGCGCCTGGCCAGCGAAGGACCGGCTGGCCTCGAGCGCGAGCGCCGCCAGCAGGCGGAGCGCGACCCCGCCGCCCTCTACTACGGCCCCCTCGGCAACGCGCTCCGGACCAAGTATCGGGCCGAGCTCGACCCGCCCCTCACGGCCGCCGGCGCCGCCGCCCTGAGCAGGATGGGCGTCCGCGCGCTCGTGACCGGCCACCGCCCCGACCCCGCCGGGCCGCGCCTGGCCCGCTACGGCGGGGTGCTCCACCTCGAGGGCGACTGCTGCCTGGACGCCGCCAGTCGCGCGGCCCGCGGCCTGCCCGCCGACGGCGCGGGCGCGCTCTGGCTCTGGCCGCGCGGCGAGGCCGAGGGGCTCACGCCAGGGCGACGAATCTCGCTAAGGCCGGAGGAGTCGGCCGCCGGTTCGGTATGATCGGAGCGTGGGTAAGAAGCGCGCCTTCGAGCATGAGTCCCTGCAAGACCGCGAGTCGATCGTGGCCTATCTGGAAGCGGTCACCGAGGGCCTGCGCCGGGGCAAGCTCACGCTCAGCGACGGCGAGCTCGACCTCGAGCTCGAGCCGAAGGCGCTGCTGACCCTCAGCGTGCGCGCCTCGCAGAAGCGAAACCGCAGCCGGCTCGACCTGCGGGTCAGCTGGCGCGACGACGAGGACGAGCCCGCGGGCGAGCTGAGGATTTCGCCCGGGGACGACGCCGCCTCGTGATCGCGGCCTCCCTCGGGAGCGGGATCGCCGAGAACCTGCGTTTCCTGGTGCTGGAGGTGCGCGGCCAGCTGCTCCGCACGCGCAGCTTCCTGGCCGCCCCCGACGACGAGCTGGCCGCCACGATCGCGGCCCGCGAGGACTACGTCGACAACCTGCGGCGCGCGATCCACCGCCGCGCCTTCGGCCAAGGCTTCGCGACCGGCGACGAGAACGCGCGCCGAGTGCTCCAGGCCGCCGAGCGCGTGGCCGACGCCCTGGAGCGCATCGCCGATCGCTGCCTGGACGTCGTCGAGCAGGTGGGCTACCTCGAAGACGAAGAGGCCCTGACCCAGATCGACGCCGCGGCCTTCCTCGACCCCCTCCTGGGCGGCGTGGACCGGATCGAGCGGGCGCTCTTCGAGCTGGACGCCCGGGCCGCCGTGCGGATCTGCCGCGCCGAGGCGCGCCTGGACGAGCTCTACGAGCGCGGCCTGGCCCAGGTCCTCGAGGAGCTCGAGAACGGCGAGCACGCCCACACCCAGGTCACCTTGCTCCTGCTCCTGCGCCAGCTCGAGCAGATGGGCGACGTGCTCCTCCTGGCGGGCGAGGCGATCCTCTCGGCCTGCCTGGGCGAGTCGATCAAGGCCTCGCGCCTGTGGGTGCTCGACGAGGCGATCGCCGAGGACGGCGAGCTGGGCGAGGTCGAGCTGGAGGAGATCGCCGAGACGCGCTCCGGCGCGCGGATCCGGCGCGTGGACGAGGCGGCCGAGGCGCCCGTGATCCTCAAGGACGGCGCGCTGGCCAAGCTGACCGCGGAGCGCGAAGGCAACCGCCTGTGGCGCGCGCTCGACCCCGGGCTGGCCCCGCGCGCGCTCGACTTCCAGGAGCAGGGCGACACGGGCGCGATCGTCTACGAGTTCGCCGCCGGCCAGACCTTCGAGGACCTCGTCTTGTGCGCCGAGGAGGACGAGCTGCGCGCGGGCTACGGCCGGCTGCTCGCCACGCTGCGCGGCGTGTGGGCCCGGACTCGCGAGGACGCGCCGGCCGCGCCCGAGGTCCTCGCGCAGCTCGAGCGCCGCCTGCCGGCGGTCTACGCGGTCCACCCCGAGTTCCGCCTCGGAGAGCAGCGCCTGGGCGGGCTCGAGCACGCCCCGCTCGAGGTCTTGATCGAGCGCCTCCGCCCTCGCTTGGGGGAGCTGAGCGCGCCCTTCACGGTCCTGGCCCACGGCGACCTGAACCTCGACAACGTGATCCTGGGCGCCGAGGGCCAGGTGCGCTTCCTCGACCTGCACCGCACGCACCGCGGCGACTACGCCCAGGACGTGGCCGTGTTCCTGGTCAGCCACCTCCGCCTGAGCACGCCCACCCGCGGCCTCCGCCGTCGCCTGAGCCGCGCCAGCCAGGGCCTGTTCCAGGCCTGCCGTGAGCTGTCCCGCGAGCTGGGTGACCCGACCTTCGAGGCCCGCCTGGCCCTGGGCCTGGCGCGCTCCTGCGCCACCTCCTCGCGCTTCCTGCTCGCGCCGGGCCTGGCGCGCACGCTCTTCCACCGGGCGCGCTACCTGCTCGAGCGCCTGGCCGAGCGCGACGACTACCGCTCCTTCACTCTTCCCCCCGAGGTCCTCCATGTCTGAGCCCGTCGAGCCGCTCCGAATTGGCGTCCTGGGCGTCCCCGGCGGCTGGTCCAGCGAGTCCCTGGCCGACGCCTTCCGCGCGCGCGGCGCCGAGGTGCTCCTGATCGACGCCGAAGGCTTGAGCTTCGACTCCGAGCGCGGCGCGGTGTGCTGGGGCGAGGTCGACCTGCGCGGCTTCGACGCGATCGTGATCAAGAAGGTCGGCAAGGAGTACGGGACCTTGCTCCTCGACCGCCTCGAGCTGCTCCGCTTCGTCGAGGCCCAGGGGATCCCCTGCTTCAGCAGCCCCGAGCGGATCCTGCGCCACATGAACCGGCTGAGCTGCACGCTCGCCATGCGGCGGGCGGGGATCCCGGTCCCCGCCACGGTCGTGACCCAGGACTGGAAGGAGGCCCGCAGCGCGGTCAAGCGCTTCGGCGAGGCGGTGCTCAAGCCGATCTACTCGACCAAGGCCCGCGGAATGCTGCTGGTCAAGAAGGGCGACAAGGAGCTCAAGAGCAAGCTGCAGCACTTCCACGAGACCAACCCCCTGATCTACGTGCAGCAGCGCGTGACCCTGCCCGGGCGGGACATGGGCGTGGTCTTCCTGGGCGGCGACTACCTGGGCAGCTACGCGCGCGTGGCGGCCAAGGGCAGCTGGGCGACGACGATCCGCGCCGGCGGCAAGTACGCCGCCGCCGACCCCAGCCCCGACCTGGTCGAGCTGGCCCGCAAGGCCCAGGCGATCTTCGGGCTCGACTTCGCGAGCGTCGACGTGGGCCAGACCCCCGACGGCCCGGTGGTGTTCGAGGTGACCGCCTTCGGCGGTTTCCGCGGCCTGCACGAGGGGAGCAACCTCGAGGCGGCCACGGCCTACGCCGACTACGTGCTCGAGCGCATGATCAGCGCGCGCGAAGAGGCCGCGTGAGCCTGGAGCGCTGGCGCGGCAAGGTCGCCCTCGTGACCGGCGCCTCGAGCGGGATCGGGCGCGCGATCGCGGAGCGCTTGGCGGCGGGCGGGCTCAAGGTCGCCGCCCTCGCGCGCCGCGCCGAGCGGCTCGACGAGCTCTGCGCGGGCGAGGGCGAGTGGCTGGCGCTCCCCTGCGACCTGCGCGACGAGGCCTCGCTCCTCGACGCCTTCGCGCGGGTCCGCGCCGAGTGGGGCGGGGTCGACGTGCTGGTCAACAACGCCGGCCTGGGGCACAAGGCGCCCCTGACCAGCGGCGCGACGGAGCACTGGCGCGAGATGCTCGAGGTCAACGTGCTCGCGCTCTGCGTGGCGACCCGCGAGGCGGTGGCGGACATGCAGCGCCGCGGCGGGACCGGGCACGTGATCCACGTCTCGAGCATGTCGGCTCACCGGGTCCCGGGCGGGAGCGGGGTCTACTCGGCGACCAAATACGCCGTGCGCTCCCTGACCGAGGGCCTGCGCCTCGAGCTACGCGAGCAAGGCAGCCCGATCCGGGTCAGCGCGGTCAGCCCCGGCTTCGTGGAGACCGAGTTCGCGGCCCACTACCACCGCGACCCGGCCGCGGCCGCGGAGACCTACTCGCGCTACAAGGTGCTCGACTCGGAGGACGTGGCCGAGGCGGTCGCCTACCTGCTCGGCGCGCCGGACCACGTCCAGGTCCACGACCTGCTGATGCGCCCGACCGAGCAGCCGAGCTAAGGCGCGAGAAAGGCGGGGCGCGGCTGCCCCGCCCTGACGAACGCCAGGCGCTAGGCTGGTGAGCGTGACGGCATCGGCCTTCCCCTCCGACGTCCACCGGCTGCCGCCGGTCGGCCCCTACACGCTCCTGCGAGAGCTCGGGCGGGGCTCCTTCGGCGCCGTCTACGTGGCGCAGCGACCCGGCCAGGCGCCGGTCGCGCTCAAGCTGCTCCTCGACGCGGATCAGGCGACCGAGGAGGACCTGCGCCGCTTCTGGCTGGAGGGGACCGTGGTGCGCAAGCTCGACGACCCGGGCGTGGTGCCGGTGCTCGACCTGGGCCGCTCGGGGCGCCACCTCTTCCTCGCCATGGAGCTCGTCGAGGGCGGGACCCTCGAGGACCGCCTCCGGCGCGGACCGCTCTCCCTGCGCGAGGCGGCGGGCGTGGTCGCGCAGCTCGCCGAGACCCTCTCCC
>CALDQK010000957.1 GCA_937911525.1 uncultured bacterium | reverse complement strand
TCGTGATCCTGGGCACCTGCCTGCTCGCGGGGCTGCTGATGTTCCTGCCGCCGCACGAGCTGCTCTTGAGCAACTCGGTCCACTCGGGCGAGCTGGGCTGCTTCGTCGCGATGGGCATGGGCGCGGTGCTGGGCTTCATGAGCCTGGGGGTGCAGGAGCTCGAGCTGATCCTGGAGCGCGTGCTCCCGGAGGCCCGGGTGCGGGCCGAGCAGGCGCTGGCGTCGTGAGCCCCGTCACCCCCGCCGCCCTCGAAGCGGCCCTGGCCGCGCACGACTGGCGCGTCCTGCCGGCCCTGCCGGGGCGCACCAACCACCGCCCAGCCGGCGTGCTGGTGCCCGTGACCTGGGACCCCCGCCCGCGCGCGGTCCTGACCCTGCGCGCGGCGGACCTGCGCCGCCACGGCGGGGAGGTCTCCTTCCCCGGGGGGCGCCCCGACGAGGGCGACGCCGACCTGTGGGCGACGGCGACCCGCGAGGCGGAGGAGGAGCTGGCCCTGCGCGGCGCGCGCCGGATCGGCCGGCTGAGCTCCTTCCCCCTCTACACGAGCGACTTCCGGCTCGAGCCCTTCGTGGCCGAGGTCCCGGTCCAGGACTACGTGCCCGAGCCGGGGGAGGTGGCCGCGGTGCTCATGGCCGACCTCGGCGGGCTGCTCGCGCAGGAGGCCCACGACGCGATCCCCTACACGATCGAGGGGGTGACCCGCCTCTCGCCCGTGTTCGAGCTCGAGGGCCACGTGTGCTTCGGCGCCACGGCCCACGCCCTGCACGAGCTGCTGGAGGTGTTCGCCCAGGCCGCCGGCGCCGAGCTGCCGCCCTTCGCTGTGGGCCGCTTCCAGTGGGGGGACCTGCTCTAGAACAGATCCTCGTCGTCGTCGTCCTCGAACAAGGGCGCGTTGGCGATCTCGACCGCCTGGCTGTCGAGCTCGATGTCGTCGAGGTCGGCCTCGTCCCAGAGCGCGTCGAGGTCGTCGTCGCTGATCCCGTGGCCTTCGCCCGAGTTGGTCACGAAGTCACGCAGGGCCGAGAGGTCCTGCAGGCGCGCCGAGGACTTCCACTCCTCGCCGTCCTCCTCGGTCGCGGCCGCGGTGCTGCGCCGCTCGTAGGGCTTGGCCGCGGTCTCGTCGTCGACGGGTTGGAGCGTCAGCTCCTCGTGCTTCTGGTGCAGGGCGCGGATCAGGGCCCGGTCTTCGGCGGCGCGCAGGTAGCCGCGCTGGCGCGCGATCTCGTTGACGCGCACCAGCACGTTGTCGTGCTTATAGGCGGTCTTCTGCTCGCGCAGGCACTGCTCGCCGAGCTCCTCGGTCAGGATCGCCGACTGGATAGCGACCTTCACGTAGAGCTTGTCTTCCTTGCGCCACACGTAGTAACGCAGGGCGCGCCACAGCCCCAGGATCTGGGGTCGGTCGAGCAGCTCGAGCTTGAGCAGGATCCGGTCGAGGGGCAGCTGGCGACCGCGCTGGGCGGCGGCGCGCTGGACGTCCATCGCGCGGAGGAGGTCCTCCTCGCTGACGAGGCCGCTGCTGCGGACGGCCTTCAGGAATCGCTTCTCGACCTTGGGAGTGAGCACGGCTCAATCAAACACTCCTCACCCCGCTCCCGCAATACCTTGAATCCCTGCCCTGAATCGCTGCCCTGAATCCCAGCCCGGCCTTCGCGGCTTCACGGGGACTGGTTCGGGCCGGCTGGGCTCGCTAACCTGCCAACGGGTTGGAGGTCAGCGGGTGCGCGAGCACCCCCGGAGAGTCTCGTTTGGAACCCGCCAACCTCGTGGATCGCATGGCCGAGAAGCTCCTCTTCCAGGGGCTGACTCGCGACCAGCTCACCCGCGTCGCCGAGATCGTGCGCGTGCACGAAGCGGAGGCCGGCGAGGTGGTCGTCTCGGAGCGCGACTACGGCGACACCCTCTACGTGATCGACATGGGGCAGGTCGTGGTGCGGGTGGCCTCGCCCGAGGGCGATCGGCTGGTCGCGAAGCTGCGCGCCCCGGCGCCGGGCGAGATCAGCTACGCGGGCGACTTCTTCGGCGAAATGTGCCTGCTCGACCTCGAGCCTCGCTGCGCGAGCGTGATCGCGGACGAGGGCGGCTGCACCTTGTGGGAGCTCAACCGAGACGACCTCTACTGGCTGTTCGGCGACGATAAGGAGCTGCAATTGAGGATCTTGCTGACGGTGGCGCGAGTCCTCAGTCGGCGGCTCGGACTGCTGGACGCGGCGGCGGCAACCGGTGCCTCGAGAGGTTAAGGTAGCGCCGATGGGACACCGAGAGGTCAACGGGGTGTTGATCCTGAGCTGGCCTGCTGGCTGCGGCCCGCAGGTCACGACGGAGGTGCGGGCCGTGCTCGAGGAGCGCGGCGCGGTGCCCCTCCTCGTGGACATGAGCTCCTGCGGGATGCCCAACGCCGACCAGCTCGAGGGCCTGATCGAGGCGCAGCGGATCTGCACCGATCGCCAGTCCAAGCTCGGCCTGTTCGGGGTCGACTTCTCCGTGCAGCAGCTGATGGAGATCCTCGGCCTCGACGGGGACCTCCCGCCGATCCTCGGCGCCAGCGAGGGCGAGGCCCTCGCCGCCTTCAACGGCAACGGCGCCCCGGCCGTGGTCGAGTTCGAGATCGACCTCGCGACCGCGCCGACCCAGCGCTTCGACCCTCAGACCAGCGCAGAGCAAGTCGGCGCCCCGGTCAGCGCCCCGACCGCGCGCTTCGACCCGAGCAAGGTCCAGGCCGCGGCCGTGTCCGACGACGAGGACGGCCTGCTCGCGATCCACTGGGGCGACCTGGCCTCCCAGGGCTACGTCATCGGCGGCGAGGGCGGCGAAGAGATCATGGCTGCGGTGGCGGGCGCGGGTCCCTCGACCAGCGCGCCCAACGACGCCAGCGGAGAGGTCGAGATCGACCTCGGCGACACGGTCCCCGCCAGCTTCGACCGCACCGCGGTCATGCCGGCCTTCGACCTCGGCGAGGCGGAAGAGGGCGGCGGCGAGGAGCACTGGTCCGCCAGTCCGGCCGCGGGAGCGGTCGAGATCGACTTCGGCGGCGGCGGCGCCGCGATCGGCAGCGGCCTGGACGCTGGCGGCGGCCTCTTCGGGGGCGCCGGCGAGTCGGCCTTCGGCAGCGGCGACTCCGACTTCTCGCCCGTGGACGGCGGCAGCGGCAGCGCGCCCGTCAACGCGGCGGCCAAGTTTGGCGCGCTCGACGTCATCGTCCGCGTCGCCATCAAGGGCGACCCCTTCACCGTCAACAAGGCGCCGTTCTCGTTCTATGTGAACACGAAGGCGGCGCGCTGCATG
>CALDQK010000956.1 GCA_937911525.1 uncultured bacterium | reverse complement strand
CACAGCTGCAGCGCCTGACGCATGGCGGCCACCGACTCCCAGCGCTCGGCGGGCTCCTTGGCCAAGCCGTGCTGGCAGATCCGCGACAGGTTGCGCGGGACCCGGCTCTGGACCGGCTCGCGGTGGTCCTCGGCGGGCGTCGGCTCGTGCAGGAGGACCGCGCTCAGGAAGAGCAGGTAGCTCGTCGTGTTGGCGCCGTCCAGGTAGTGGTGCAGCGAGAGGAACTCGTAGAGCGTCGCGCACAGGCCGTAGACGTCGGTCCAGGGCCCGACCGGCGCGTCGTCGCCCTTGAGCTGCTCGGGCGCCATGTAGGCCGGCGTGCCCAGGAGCTCACCCTCCTGGGTGACCACGCGCCGGTGCGGGTCGCTCTCGCTCAGGCGCGGGTCGAAGTCCTCGGCCGAGATCGAGAGCCGCGCGGGCGGGCGCTTGACCGGGACCTGCTCCCGGTTGCCCTGCTTGGCCACGCCCCAGTCGACGAGGTAGACCTCGCCGCAGGAGCCGACGACCACGTTCTCGGGCTTCACGTCGCGGTGGATCACCCCGCGCTGGTGGGCGTAGTGGAGCGCGTCGCACACCTGCTGGATCACCTGCACGCGCTGCTCGAAGCTGAAGCGCTCGTGGGCGTCGGGGTCGCCCGCCTCGAGCTCCTCGATCACGTCCCGCAGGCTCTGATGCCCCTCGACGAGCTTCATCGTGAAGAAGGGCTCGCCCGCAGGGGAGGTGCCGAGCTCGTGCACGGGGAGCACGTTCGGGTGGTCGAGGCGCCCCGTCAGGCGAGCCTCGGCCACGAAGCGCTCGGGGTCGGCGCCCTGCTCCTTGTCGACCCGCAGCAGCTTCATCGCGACGTCGCGCTTCAGCTCGGTGTCACGCACCCGCAGCACGCGCCCCATGCCGCCGCGCCCGATCTCCTCGCGCACGCGGTGCTTGCCGACCGCCTCGTGCTCGGGCGGCAGCTCCGGCTGCGGCAGGGCGTCGGTCACGGCCTCGTTCATCGAGCTCGCATGCTACTGGAGCAGCTGGCGCGCGGGCTTTCCCCTTGACGCCACCCCGCAGCCCCAGAACACTCCGCGCTCCCCACGCAGAGGCCCCCCCATGCGCACCCACGCCCTGACGCTCTCGCTCCTCCTGGCCCTCGCCGGCCTCACCCGCGCCGACGACACGCCGGCCAAGGTGACCCGCGCCGACCTGGCGCGCAGCTACCAGCGCTTCGAGCGCTTGCGCGGCGCCGCCGGCCAGCTGGCCCCCGAGCGCCTCGCCCAGCTCAACCGCGCCTTCGACCGCGCGACCGTCGCCTTCTTCGGCGGCAACGGCGGCGCCGCCCTGCGCCAGATCGACGCGCTCAGCGACGAGCTGTGCCAGGACGCGATCCTGGACGCGCAGCGCTACGCCCTCCGCGCCGACCCGCCCCGCTGGGTCCGCGGGCAGGCTCCCCAGGCCCGACTGGTCGCGCTTTATCCGCCCAGCGCCGACGCCCGCGACGTGAGCCTCACGCTGGTCGTCCACGGTCCGGGCGAGCAGGTCGCGCGCCGCCGCCTGGTCGCGGCCGCCGCCCCCGCCCACGCCCTCGACGGCGCCGCGCTCGCGCAGCTGCCGGTCGGCAACTACTGGGTCGGGCTCGCGCTCGGCTCGGGCGCCGAGGTCGAGGTCGGCCGCTTCAGCGTGCTCGCGCGCTCCCTCGACGAGCTGCGCGCCGAGCTGAGCCGCGAGCTCGAGGCCGCCCCCCCGAGCCCCTCGCGCGAGGTCGCGCGCGGGCGCCTCGTCCTGCTGACCGACCGCCCCAGCGTGGACGACACCGCCCAGCTCCTGGTCGACCCCTTCGCCCTCGTGCGCGAGCTGCGCGCCGAGGTCGAGGCCCTGAAGGCGGGGCGCGACCCCTACCGCGCCCGCAGCGGCGACTGGTGGCGGACCTTCGCGACCGGCAAGAGCGAGGTCCGGGCTCGCGTGATCGCCCCCAGCAAGCAGCAGGCTCCCCTGCCCCTCGTGGTCGCGCTCCACGGCGCCGGCGGCGACGAGAACATGTTCCGCTTCGGCTACGGCGCCGGCGCGCTGGCCAAGCTGGCCGAGGAGCGGGGAGTGCTCGTGGTCACGCCCCGCAGCGAGCAGATCCTGCGCGACCCCACCGCCTTCGCCGCGATCCTGCGCGAGGCGGCCCGCCTCTACCCCGTGGACCCCGAGCGGGTCTACCTGCTCGGCCACTCCATGGGCTCCGCCACCGCCGGCCAGGTCCTGAGCCGCCACCCCCGCGAGATCGCCGGAACCGTCCTCTTCGCCGGCACGGCCGGCAAGAGCGAGCTGCCGATCCGCGCCCTGCGCGGCGCCCTCGACCCCTTCGGCTTCGGCGCCCGCGGCGGCGAGCGCGTGCCCAACTACGGCCACACGCTCCTGGTCGGCGACCTGCTCCCCGACGCCCTCGACTGGCTCCTGGCGCGCAAGCGCCCCGCTTGGTTCTAGGGCGGAGCTAAGCTGGCGGGGTGGTAGGCCCCAACCCCCTCATGCCTCCCCAGCTCGGACCCTATCAGCGGGTCCGCGAGCTCGACCGCGGCGCCATGGGCGCCGTCTATGAGGTGGTTCACGTCAGCACGGGCGCGCGCTACGCGCTCAAGACGATCCTCCCCCACCTGCTCGACGACGACAGCGAAATGGGCCAGCGCTTCCGGCGCGAGGCCCAGCTCCTGGCCCAGCTCGATCACCCCCACGTGGTGGCGGTCCACAGCGCAGACTTCAGCGGCCCGATCCCCTACCTCGTCCAGGACCTCGTCTCGGGGGGCACCCTCGCCCAGCGGATGCGCAAGGGCCCGCTCCCGATCGCCGAGGCGCTCGAGGTCCTGCTCAAGGTCACGGCCGGGATCGCGCACGCCCACGAGCGCGGGGTGCTGCACCGGGACCTCAAGCCCGCCAACGTGCTCTTCGACGCGCACGGCCAGCCGCGGGTCGTGGACTTCGGGCTGGCCCTCTCGACCGAGGAGCGCGAGCGCCTGACCCAGACCGGCACGATCCTGGGCAGCCCCGCCTACATGCCGCCCGAGCAGGCGCTGGCGACCAAGGAGTGCGACGAGCGGAGCGACGTCTACGCCCTGGCGGCCCTCGGCTACGCGCTCTTCACCGGCCACCCGCCCTTCGACGGCGACTTCAACCTGGCCGTGCTGGAGCAGGTGATCAGCGAGCCCCCCGCGCCCCCGCGCTCGCTCCGCCCCGACCTGCCGCGCGCGATCGAGGCGGTCCTGCTGCGCGCGCTGGCCAAGGACCCCAACGAGCGCCCCTCCAGCGCGCGCGAGCTGGCCGAGGAGCTGCGCGCGGCCGCCGCCGAGGCCCCCGGCGACTCTTCGCTGCGGGTCCTGCTGGCCCTGGCCGTGCTCTCGCTCCTGCTCGCCACGCTGGCCCTGGGCTGGGCCGCCTCCCGCCGGGCGGCGGCGGCCGCGACCCCCAGCCCGAGCGTCGCGGAGAGCCCCTCCCCGCGCCCCTCTCGGCGAGCGACGCCGAGCCCCACCGCCTCGCCCCTGGCCTGGCGCTGGCAGCCACCCGCTGGCACCTCGCGCCACCTCCTCCACTGGACCTGCGAGGAGAGCGACGACACCAAGCAGACCTTCCACAACATGCTCTCGCTCGCGCTCAGGCTCGAGCCTCAGGCCCCGGGCCGCTTCAAGGGCGTGGTCGAGGCCGTGCGCTGCAACATGGACGGCAAGGTTCGCTACGACTCGACCACCGGGGAGTGGGCCGGGTTCGGGAAGCTCCTCCCGGCCCTGGTCGACGCCGAGTTCGACCTCCAGCTCGACCTGCGCCAGGGCGCAGCCAAGGTCAGCGGGCTGCCCAACCTGCGCGCCCAGACCAAGGACCTGATCTTCCCGGGCGTCGCGATCCGACTCTGCAACCTCTTCACCGACCCCGTGATCTCCGACATGCTCAGCGCCTGCTGGGGCGTGTTCCCGCCCGAAGGTGCGCCTGCCCAGGAGTGGGAGCGCAGCGGCCACGTGTGGCTCGACCCCTTCCTGGCGGTGATCAGCACCCGCCGCTACACCTGGGGCCGGCAGCTCGTGGGCCGCCTCGAGCGGGGAGGCAAGGTGCACGCCCCCTACCTGACCAGCCCGCCTCGCGTCCCCGTGGTCGAGGGCGAGCACACGCTCGAGGTCGAGCGAGGGTGGCCGCGGCGCAGCGGCTGGAAGATCCAGCACACGCGCACCCACGAGCTCGGCAACACCGGCCACGTCACGACCCTCGAGCTGCGCCTGCTGGGCCCGGACGAGGCCCCCTGGTGAACGGGCCGCCCAACAACCAGCCGCTGGGCGGCAGCGGCCCGACCGAGTCCTTCCTCCAGCGCCTGGGCGGTCGCTTCCGCCTCCAGTCCTTGCTCGGCAGCGGCGGCCAGAGCCACGTCTACCGCGCCTACGACCCGGAGCTCAAGCGCTCGGTCGCGCTCAAGCTGCTCCCAGCCGGCAGCAGCGAGGCCACCCTGCGCCGCTTCGTTCGCGAGGGTGAGCTGACCGCCTCGCTCGATCACCCCGGGATCCTGCGCGTGTTCTCGACCGGCGTGTTCGAGGGCCGCCCCTACCTGGCCTGCGAGCTGATCGAGCGCTCGCGGCCGCTGGACCAGGTCATGGCGCAGCTCGGCGAGGAGGAGCTGGCCCAGCTCCTGGCCCAGGTCGCCGACGCGATCGGCTACGCCCACGCCCGCGGCGTCGTGCACCGCGACCTCAAGCCCGACAACGTGCTGGTCGACCGCGAGGGGCGCCCGCGCGTGATCGACTTCGGCGTGGCCCTGGCGCTCGAGGGCGAGCGCCTGACGCGCACCGGGGCCCTGGCGGGGACGCCCCACTACATGGCGCCCGAGCAGGTCGCCGCCAACGCGAGCGAGTCGGCCCCCACAGCGACGTGTGGGCCCTGGGCGTAATCCTCTACCAGGGCCTGACCGGCGAGCTGCCCTTCCAGGGCGAGAGCTGGCTCGAGCTGGCCGGCGCGATCGCACGAGCGGCCCCGACCGCGCCCCGCAAGCTGGCGCCCGCGAC
>CALDQK010000955.1 GCA_937911525.1 uncultured bacterium | reverse complement strand
TACGCCGCCCGGGATCAGCGACCGCGCCGACCTGCGCGTCAGCGACGGGCGCCTGCGCCTGGACCTGTGCTACCTGGCCCTGGCCAAGCGCCGCCTGCCCGACGCCGTGCGCGAGGAGCGCGCGGCGCGCGGCGCGACCTCCCACGGGACGCCTCTGCGGCTGCTGCTCGCCTACCTGGAGCTGGCCCGCCGCGGCGAGCGGATCGGCCACGCGCTCGCGGTGCAGGCCTGGTCCCAGCTCCCCCTGCGCCGCCCGCCCCTCGAGGTCGGGCTGCTCTACGTCCCCGCCGAGGCCGTGCGCGCGCGCGAGGTGGGCTTCCTGGCCGAGCTCTTCGAGGACCCGACCCGCGCGAGCAGCGCGGGTCGCCCGGCCCTGCGTCAGCTGGCCGGCCGCTGCCGCCTGGTGCTCGAGGTGGGCGGCCCGCTGGCGGGCCTCAACCGGGACCCCGAGCTGCGGGCCTTCTTCCGCGCCCTGCGGGACGCCTGCCCGGCCTTCCCTTACCTGCTCGACCTGAGCGACGAGGTCCAGTTCCAGCTCTACTTCGGCTGCCTGGCCTCGCCCGAGGCCCTCGAAGAGGGCCGGCTCCTGCGCGGGGACGCGAGCGTCCTGGCCGAGGTCCGCGTCGCGCTCACGGCGCTGCGTGAGCTGGCGGAGACGCTGGGGGCCAAGGCGACCGAGCTCTGGCAGCCCCTCCTGGACGCGCTGCCAGAGGAGGCGCGGGAGACGCTGTCCAAGGACGTTTAGCCACGCGGAGCGGGCGGGCGCGAAACCAATCCGGCGCGGCGGCTCTTAGAAGAATGAGCCGCCCCTCCCCTCCTCGCGCGCGCACCCTGGCTGCGCTGGTGTTCGCGCTCTCCCTGCTGCCGGCGTGCACCACCAAGGCCGTGTTCCGGCGCCTCGGCGCAGCCCACGACTCCGTCGCGGAGGAGCCCGTTCCGGCCAGCCGAGTCCTCTCGGCTTGGCGGCGCGGCCCTCGGCTCGAGCTGAAGGTGTTCTATCCGCTCGGGCCGGACCGCCCCTCGGGCCGGCACGACCTGGGCCGCGGGACGATCCAGATCTGGTCCGCCGACCTCACCCAGCCTCCCGGCCGGATCCGCGCGCAGCCCCCGACCCGTGACGAGCGGCGCCGGGAGCGGCAGTCGGTGAGGGTCCTGCAGGAGGCTCCCTCCGTTCAGAGGCACGACGAGACCTGGGTCCTCGACTCGCCCACGTCCGCCGAGCCGGGCGTGCGGGGCTTCCTCGTCGGCTCGCGCGCGGGGCGTTGGACGGTCGAGGTGCCGCCCCTGCCTGGGGACCACTGGGCCCTGTCCGGCGGAGCGCACTTTGGCCTCGTGATGGTCGTCCCCTTCGCCTTCGGGTGGGACGTGATCACCTTCCCGGTCCAGCTCCTGTTCGATTGAGCCCTGCTCCGAAACGGGGAGGAGCTGTCGCGGACAGCGACCGCTCCCTCTCTATCGAGACAATGAACGGTGAAAACTGGAAAACTCGAAGGAGGCCGCTCCGCTGAGGAACCACCGCGCTTTCTAGTTTTCTAGTTTTCTCCGTTCAATCCCCGAAACGCGCAGGAGCTGTCGCGAACAGCGACAGCTCCTCGAATTCCTGATTTCGGACACGGGCACGGGCACGAGTGGGCGCTAGCTCGCGCGCGTGCGGCGGAAGACTTCGGCCAGGAGGCGGGCGATGTTCCAGGCGTCGTCGACGCCGCGGTGGTGGGTGCCCTCCAGCGGGAAGCCCAGGGCGTCGAGGGCGCGGGCCATGCCGAGCTCCTTGTCCCAGCCAAGGGCCATGGCGAGCAGGCTCTTGACGTTGAGGTGGCGGGGGCCGAAGGGGTAGGCCACGCCCAGGTCCTCGCAGTTGCGGCGGAACTGGTTGCGGTCGTAGTCGCCGAAGCTGGCCCAGGGTCGGTCGCGGCTCCTCAGCTCGCGGCGGAGGGTCTGGCAGGCGTCGGCCAGGCTGCCCGCGTCGGCGAGGTCAGCGGCGCTGATCGTGGTCAGCTCGGTGCAGAAGGGGCTGATCGTCGAGCGCGCCGGCTGGATCATGAGCGCGCGCTTCTCGCTGCGCTCGAGGGTCTTCAGGTCGAGCAAGCACAGCCCGACCTCGATGATGTCGCTCTGCTGCCCCTTGGGGGGCGAGCCTTCCCAGCAGGTCGACTCGACGTCGACGACGATCACGGCGTCGTGCAGCTTGGCCACGGGTGCCTCCTCGGTGGTGTCGCGGAGTAGACGCGCGCGGGCGCGGCGCCTGTCTTCGCTCAGCCCAGCGCGCCCGAGCCCTCGAGCGTGTCCAGCTCGTCCTCGCCGAGCTCGAGCAGCTCGCCCAGGAGCGCGCGGCCCTGCTCACCCGGCCGCCGCGGCGCCGGGCGGCGCGGGACGCGGCCGGGCGGGTCGAAGCGCAGGGGCGGCGCGACGCCCTGCTCGCCGAAGCTGCCCCGCGCGGCGTGGTGGTCGTCGGCGAGGGTCTCCTCGGTGTCGAGGACCGGCGCGAAGCAGCACTCCACGTTCTCGAGGATCACCCGCCACTCGTCGCGGCTGCGCTCGGCGAAGAGCGCGTCCAGCTCGGGGCGCAGGCTGGGGTCGAAGGCGCGGTCGATCCAGTCGGGGCGGTCGACCACGTCGCAGAAGGCGCCCCAGAACTTGGGCTCCAGCGCCGCCAGCGCGACGTGCCCGCCGCAGGAGGTCGCGTAGAGGTCGTAGCAGGGGAAGCCGCCGTTGAGCGGGAGCGAGCGGGCCCGCGCGGCGAGGCCGGCGCGGTGGTTGAGGGTGTGGATCGCCTGGGCCGCGGTCAGGGCGTCGAGCATCGAGGCGTCCACGACTCGCCCCTGCCCGTCGCGGTCGCGGGCGCGCAGGGCGGTCAGGACCCCGACCACCAGGGTCAGGCCGCCGAGCAGGTCGGCGCTCTGGACGCCGGGCAGGCAGGGGAAGCCCGCGCGGTCGGTGTTGAGCGAGAGGGCGCCGGCGTAGGCCTGGTAGGTCAGGTCGTGGCCGGCCTTCTCGGCGTAGGGGCCGGTCTGGCCGTAGCCGGTCAGGCGGGCGTAGATCAGCCGCGGGTTGCGCGCCAGGCAGGGCTCGGGGCCGACGCCCAGGCGCTCCATGACGCCGGGGCGGAAGCCCTCGCAGAGCACGTCGACCCGCTCGCTCAGGCGCAGCAGCAGGTCGCGCCCGGCCTCGGTCTTGAGGTCGAGGGCCAGGCTCTCCTTGCTCGTGTTGAGCGCCTGGAAGCTGGCCGCGACGCCCTCGGCGTCGTGGGGCGGGAGGTGGCGGGTCGGGTCGCCGCGGGGGGACTCGACCTTGACCACGCGCGCGCCGAAGTCCGCCAGGAGCTGGGTGGCGAAGGGGCCGGGCAGGTAGGTCGTGAGGTCGAGGACGAGCAGGTCGGAGAGCACGGGACCCCTTAGGCGAGGGCGGCGCGGAGCTCGTCGCTCGAGGCGCGGGGGAGGGCGCCGACGCGCAGGTTCTCGCCCACGTGCTCGGGGCTGGACATGCCCACCAGGGTCATGTCCCCGCAGGAGCGGGCGAAGTGGAGCGCGCGCTGAGCGGGGCTCCACTCGGCGGGGCCCAGCGCGCCAGCGGCGGCGGAGAGGGGCTCGGCCAGCAGCTTGGCCTGGGCGAAGGGACCAGAGGTGACGACGCTCAGGCCCAGGGAGCGCGCGGCGGCGATGGCGCTCAGGAGCTCCTCGTCGACGCGCTGGCCGGGGCGCTGGTGGCCCTCGGGCATGGCCAGGCTGACGGGGAGCTGGACGAGGCGGAAGCCGTGGTCCGCGCCGGCGACCGAGCGGGCGACCTCGACCAGGCGCTGCAGGTCCAGCGCCCCCGCGTCGCCCTCTTCGAGGCGCAGGCCCCTCCAGGTCGCCACGCCGTAGACCGAGAGCTCGCCGCGCTCGCGCGCCCCCTCGAGCGCGGTGAAGGCCCGCCGCAGGCGCTGGTAGAAGATCGGCTTGCTGACCTCGGGGAGCTGGGTCTCGGGGTTGTGCAGGTAGTAGACGTCGAGGGCCTGCAGGCCGAGGTTCTCGAGGCTGCGCGCGAGCATTCGCTCGATGTAGCTGGGGTGGAGGCAGTGCATGCCCTGCACGACCTCCTCCTTGGGCACGCCCGCGAGGAGCGCGGCCCCGCCGCGGTCGGGGTCGTCGAAGTCGCGCGGGTTGAAGCCGCCCTTGCTCGCGACCACGACCTGCTCGCGCGTCAGCTCGCCGGCCTCGATCAGCTCGCGCAGGACCGCGCCGATCACCCGCTCGCTGCGCTGGGCCCGGTAGTTGATCGCGGTGTCGATCAGATTCAGGCCACCGCGCAGGG
>CALDQK010000954.1 GCA_937911525.1 uncultured bacterium | reverse complement strand
CCGCTCAGGCCGAGCCCGAGCCCGAGCCCGAGGAGCCGCCCGAGCGCAAGCGCGGGCGGCGGAAGCGCAAGCGGCGGCCGGGTCCCAAGGGCCAGGACAGCCGGCGCGCTCCCAAGCAGGACGGGGACTCGCCTCGCGGCGGAGACGAGGCCAAGGGCGAGGGCGAGAAGAAGGGCCGACGGCGGCGCGGCCGCGGCAAGAAGGGCGGCGAAGGCGGCCAGGGCGGCGGCGGCCAGTCGCAGGGCGGCGGCGGGCAGTCGCAGGGCGGCGGCGGCCAGTCGGGCGGCGGCGAGGGCAAGAAGAAGCGCCGCCGCGGCGGGCGCGGTCGACGAGGCGGGCGGGGGTCCTCCGCCGCGACCGGCTAGCGCGAGCGGCTACCCCACCTGCGCGGGCTGCTGCTGCCCCGCCTGCGCGGGCTGCTGTCCCGCAGCGCTCGGCGCGCCGGGCGTGAGCCCGACCCGGAACATCGCCAAGGCGGGGAGCGAGGTCGCGACCAGGGCCAGGGGCGCGGCAGCCCAGGGACCGGGGAGCCAGAGCGCGAAGCCGAGGGTCGCGAGCAGGCGGGCCACCTCGAAGGGGCGCGCCCAGCGCTTGGCCTCGAGCAGGCCCCCGATCGCTTGCAGGCCGGCCACGACCCAGAGCGCGACCAGCAGGCTCTGCCAGGGGCCGAGGTCGCGGTGGATCACGAGCAGGGCCACCGCGGCGCCGAAGGCGGGCAGGAAGTGCAGCGCTGCGTAGAGGCGGGTCGCGCCGCTCGCGCTGGGTCGATACTTGGTCTGGGCCTCGCGGCTGACCTCCGGCGCGGTGACGGGGCCGCCGAGGTCGGTGGGCCGCCACTCGGGCGGGGCGAAGAGGCTCCACAGCTTGTCGCGCCAGCGCCTGGCGGCGAGGGCCTGCTTGGCGATCCCGACCGGGTAGTAGAGGTTCGCCCAGAGCGGGTTCCAGGAGCGCAGCGGCGCGACCGTCCCGTAGACGACCTCCTCCTCTTCGGGGACGAAGGTGCCGAAGAGGCGGTCCCACACGATGAACACGCCGGCGTAGTTGGCGTCGAGGTAGCGCGGGTTGGTCCCGTGGTGGACGCGGTGGTGGCTGGCGGTGTTGAACACCCACTCCAGGGGGCGCCAGAGGCGGTCGATCGTCTCGGTGTGGATCCAGAACTGGTAGAGCGTGATCACGAGGTTGGCGATCACGAAGTGGGTCGGGCTGACGCCGACCAGGGCCAGGGGCAGGTAGAACACCCACGAGATCAGCTGCACGAACCAGCTCTGGCGGAGGGCCACCGAGAGGTTCATCTCCTCGCTCTGGTGGTGCACCGCGTGTCCAGCCCAGAACAGGTTGACCCGGTGCCCGGCGCGGTGGAACCAGTAGTAGCAGAGGTCGATCGCCACGATCGCGAACACGAGCGAGGCCGGGCTCTCGGGCAGGTGGATCGGCGCCACGTGCGTGTAGATCAGCCCGAAGATCGTGAGCGGGATCAGGCGCGCCGCGAGGCCCACGAGCTGGTTGCCGACCCCGCAGGCCAGGTTGTTGAGCGTGTCCTGGAGCTGGTAGCCGCTCTCGCCGTGGCGGAAGCGGTTGAGCAGCGCTTCGACGCCCATCAGCAAGAAGAAGAAGGGGACGGCCACGGCGATCGCGTGCATGGGGCAAGCCTAGCAAGGTCGCTCGCCAGGCCGCGTTCCATTCTTTGGCACGCGCTGAGCAGAGTGTGAAATCGAGCGGGGAATCGCGGAGACGCTCGGTGTTCTTGCGTGCCCCCGGGTTGGCGCCGAAGCTAGGGCTCAGGAGGACTCATGGGCCAGCCCGCTCCGATCGAACTTTCGGCGCCCAGCAACTTCATCAATCGCGAGTTGAGCCTCTTGGCCTTCCACCGCCGCGTGCTGGCTCAGGCCGAAGACGAGAGCGTGCCGCTGCTGGAGCGGCTGCGCTTCCTCGCGATCTCGACCTCCAACGTGGACGAGTTCTTCGAGGTCCGGGTGGGCAAGCTGCGCCAGCAGATCGCGCTCGGCCTCGAGGCCCCCGGCGTCGACGGGCGCTCGCCGCTCGAGACCCACGCTCAGGTGAGCAAGGTCGCCCACGACCTGGTCTCGAACCAATACCGCGTGCTCAACGAGGTGATCATTCCTTCGCTCGAGCAGGAGGGGATCCTGCTCCTGCGCCGCGACCGCTGGACCGAGGAGCAGCGCGTGTGGATCGCGCGCTACTTCGAGGACCACGTCCTGCCGGTGCTGACGCCGATCGGGCTCGACCCCAGCCACCCCTTCCCGCAGGTCCTCAACAAGTCGCTCAACTTCATCATCTCGCTCGAGGGCGAGGACGCCTTCGACCGCGAGGCCAGCACGGCGGTGCTCCAGGTCCCGCGCGTCGTGCCGCGCGTGATCCGCCTCCCCGGCGACGCCGAGCGCGGCCGCTACCCCTTCGTGCTCCTGTCCTCGGTGATCCACGCCAACGTGGACAAGCTCTTCCCGGGCATGCGGATCGCGGGCTGCTATCAGTTCCGCGTGACCCGCAACAGCGACCTCTGGGTCGACGAGGAGGAGGTCGACGACCTGCTCCACGCGCTCAAGGGGGAGCTGCCGCGGCGGCGCTACGGGCTGGCGGTCCGGCTGGAGATGCCGACCCACACCGACCCCAAGATCTGGCGCTTCCTCCTGGAGGAGTTCCGCCTCGAGGAGGACGAGCTCTACCTCGTGGACGGCCCCGTCAACCTGCACCGCCTGCAGGCCCTGATCGACGAGGTCGACCGGGCGGACCTCAAGTTCGGCCCCTTCTTGCCCAGCCGCCCGCGCGAGCTGAGCCCCGGCACGAACCTGTTCGAGGTCCTCCGCCGCCAGGACGTGCTCCTGCACCACCCCTACCAGACCTTCGCGCCGGTGCTGGAGCTGATCCGCCAGGCCGCCGACGACCCCAACGTGCTCGCGATCAAGCAGACGGTCTATCGCACCGGCTCCGACTCTCCCGTGGCCGAGGCCCTGCTCGAGGCGGCTCGCCGCGGCAAGGAGGTCACGGCGGTGATCGAGCTCAAGGCGCGCTTCGACGAGGCGCGCAACATCGACCTCGCGACTCGGCTCCAGGAGGCGGGCGCCAAGGTGGCCTACGGGATCGTGGGCTACAAGACGCACGCCAAGCTGCTCCTGGTCGTGCGGCGCGAGGGCGCGACCCTGCGCCAGTACGCGCACCTCGGCACGGGCAACTACCACCCGGGCACGGCGCGGCTCTACACCGACATCAGCTACCTGACGAGCGACACCGAGGTGTGCCTGGACGTGCAGCGGATCTTCCAGCAGCTGACGGGGCTCGGCCACGCGTGGGAGCTGACGCGCCTGCTCCAGGCGCCCTTTACGCTCCACTCGACGCTGCTGGAGCGGATCGCCGCCGAGGCCAAGGCGGCCAAGAAGGGGCGCAAGGCGCGGATCGTGGCCAAGATGAACTCGCTGGTCGAGCCCAAGATCGTGCGCGCGCTCTACCAGGCGGGCCAGGCCGGCGTCGAGATCGACTTGATCGTGCGCGGGATCTGCTGCCTGCGGCCCGGCGTGCCGGGGCTGAGCGAGACGATCCGCGTCCGCTCGATCGTGGGGCGCTTCCTCGAGCACAGCCGGATCTTCTGGTTCCACGCCAACGGGAAGGAGCTCGTCTACTGCTCCAGCGCGGACTGGATGGGCCGCAACTTCTTCCGCCGGATCGAGGCGGCCTTCCCGGTCGCCTCCGAGCCGCTCAAGCAGCACCTGACCGAGGCGCTGCGGACCTACCTCAGGGACAACACCCAGGCCTGGGAGCTCGAGACCGACGGGAGCTACACCCGCTGCCGGCCCCAGGACCAGGAGCCCTGCTCGGCGCAGCGCCAGCTCCTCGGCGAGCTCGCCGAGGCCACCGAGGTGGTGACCCAGAGCACGCGGGCGATGCGCAAGAACAAGAAGGGATAGCGAGGCGCGCCTGCGCGAGCTGCGGCGAGTCGCTAGCCCGGAGAGTTCGCCAGCCTCGTTCCTCGGCCGGCAAACTCCCCGGGCT
>CALDQK010000953.1 GCA_937911525.1 uncultured bacterium | reverse complement strand
GAGCCGCCGCCGGCGGGGGCCTCGCCCGCCTCGATCATGGCGATCGCCTCGCCGACCGAGGCCGAGTCGCCCTCCTGCTTGAGCAGCTTGACCAGCTTGCCCGAGGTGGGCGCGGGCACGTCGAGGCTCGCCTTGTCGGTCTCGAGGGCGACGATGGGCTCGTCCTGCTGGACGTAGTCCCCCTCTCCCTTGAGCCACTCACCGATCGTGACCTCGTAGATGGACTCCCCCACGTGGGGGACCTGCAGCTCGGTTGCCATTGCGTTAGGCCTCTCCGAAGGCGCGTTGGACGAGGAACTCTTGTTCCCGCTTGTGACTGGTGGGCGAGCCCGTGGCCGGACTGGCCGAGGCGTCGCGGGCGACGTGACCGAAGGGCGCCTTGCCCCAGAAGGTCTCGCCGAAGACGGCGCGCAGGTAATACCAGGCGCCCATGTTGACCGGCTCCTCCTGGACCCAGACGACCTGGGTCCCGCCCTCGGTCAAGAGCGGCTCGACGAGCTCGCGCAGCTCGTCGTGCGGGAAGGGATAGAGCTGCTCGATGCGCAGCACCGCCACGTCACCCCGCTGGTGCTCGTCGCGGTAGTCGACCAGGTCGTAGTAGAGCCGGCCGCTGCAGAGGAGCACGCGCTTGACGCCCTCGCGCTCGCCCTGCCAGCGGTCGCCGATCACGCGCTGGAAGTGGCCTTCGCTCAGCCACTTGAGCTGGCTGACGGCCTTGGGGTGCCGCAGCAGGCTCTTGGGCGACATCACGATCAGCGGCTTGCGCCACTTGCGCACGACCTGGCGACGCAAGCAGTGGAAGAGCTGGCCCGGGGTCGTGAGGTTGACGACCTGAATGTTGTCCTCGGCGCAGAGCTGCAGGAAGCGCTCCAGGCGCGCGCTGCTGTGCTCGGGGCCCTGGCCCTCGAAGCCGTGCGGGAGGAGCATCACCAGGCCGCTCAGGAGCTCCCACTTGTCCTCGCCGCTGGTCAGGAACTGATCGATGATCACCTGCGCGCCGTTGCAGAAGTCGCCGAACTGGGCCTCCCAGATCGTGAGCGACTGCGGTCGATCGAGGGAGTAGCCGTATTCGAAGCCCAGCACGGCCTGCTCGGTCAGCGGGCTGTCGTAGACCTCGAAGGTCGCCTGGTCCTCGGCCAGGTGGTCCAGGGGGCGGTACTCGTTCTCGTCGGTCACGTCGTGCAGGACGGCGTGGCGGTGGCTGAAGGTGCCGCGCCCGCAGTCCTGGCCGCTGATCCGCACCGGGGCCCCCTCGGTCAGGAGCGTGGCGTAGGCGAGGATCTCGCCCGCCGCCCAGTCGAGGGGCCGCTCTCCCGCGGCCATCTCGCGCCGCTGCTCGAGGATCCGCTCCAGCTTCTTGAGGATCTTGAAGTCCTCGGGGAACTCGGTCGACTTGACCAGCAGCTCGGACAGGCGCTCGGCGGGGACCTTGGTCTCGGCCCGCGGGCAGTCCTTGTCCTTGCCGCCCTGGTACTGGTCCCAGGGCCAGCTGACGGGCTCGGGCTCGGGCTCGGGCGCGTCCTCGCGGGCGGCCGCGAACTCCTCCTCGAGGAAGTCCAGCCGGTCCTGCGTGATCTGCTCGACCTCGTCCTGGCCGATCCCGACCTCGGGCGCGACGAGGTGCTCGACGTAGCTCTGGACGACGGTCGCGCGGTTGCGGATCGCGTCGTACATCTTCGGCTGCGTGAAGGAGGGCTCGTCCCCCTCGTTGTGGCCGTGGCGGCGATAGCAATACATGTCGATGAACACGTCGCGCCGGAAGCGGTCGCGGAAGTCCATCGCGAGCTGGACCACCTGGGCCACGCTCTCGGGGTGCTCGCCGTTGACGTGGAAGATCGGCACCTTGAGCAGGTAGGCCACGTCGGTCGCGTACTGGCACGAGCGCGCCGACTCGGGCGGCGTCGTGAAGCCGATCTGGTTGTTGACGATCACGTGCAGCGAGCCGCCGACCTCGTAGCCGGGCAGCTCGCTCATGTTGAGCGTCTCCTGGGTCACGCCCTGCCCCGCGAAGGCCGAGTCGCCGTGGAGCAGGATCGGCATCACGTGGCGGCGGTCGTGGTCCCCGCTGCGGTCCTGGCGGGCGCGGCAGCGCCCCACGACCACCGGCGAGACGAACTCGAGGTGGCTGGGGTTGAAGGCCAGGCGGAGGTCGATGGGCTTGCCCGTGCTGGTGACGTGCTTGCTGCGATAGCCCATGTGGTACTTCACGTCGCCGCGGCCCCACAGGCGGTCGCTGTGGCTGTCGTCGAACTCGCGGAAGATCTCGCGCGGGGGCTTGTGGCAAATGTTGCTCAGCACGCTCAGGCGGCCGCGGTGGGCCATCCCGATCACGACCTCGCGGATCCCCTGGTTGGCGGCCTGCTCGATGGCGAGGTCGAGGAGCGGGATCAGGCTCTCGCCGCCCTCGAGCGAGAAGCTCTTGGCGCCGAGATACTTGCGCCGCACGAACTGCTCGAAGGTCTCGGCCTCGATCAGCTTGGTGAGGATCCGCAGCCGCTCGTGGCGCGAGAGGACGCGCCGGTTCTCGGTCGACTCCATCCGCTGCTGGAGCCAGTCGCGCGCCTCGACGTCGTCGACGTGCAGGTACTCGACCCCGATATAGCGGCAGTAGGTGTTGCGCATCCGCCGGATCACCTGCCCGACGGCCATCTTGGTGCCCACCAGCTCCGAGTAGCAGGGCTTGCTCATGTCGGCTTCGCTCAGCCCGTGGGTGGCCGGGTCGAGCTCGGTGGTGCCGGGGCGCGGGCGGTCGAGGGGGTCGAGTCGAGCGGCCATGTGGCCGCGGCCGCGGAAGCGGTTGGCCAGGCGGTCGATCCGGTCCTGGAGTTGGAGGTCGGCGTGGTCGAGCGCGGCGCCGTTGCCCCCCGAGGTGGGGGCCGGGTCGAAGATGCTGCGCGGCGCGGGCGGGTCGAAGCGCCGCGCGGCGGGCGCCTCGCGACGCATCGGCTCGAACACCTCGCGCCACTCGGGATCCACGGAGCTGGGATCCTCGAGGAAGCGGTAGTAGAGGTCTTCCACGAAGGCGAGGTTTTGGCCGCCGAAGGCCTCGGCTGGTGTCACGGGTGCGCTCCTTGGCCGTAGGGGGAGGGAGTCTATCGAGCGAAGGAGGGCCCGACCACCGAGGGAGCAAGACTTAGTGACGGTGCGGTGCTTTAGCGGACGGGATCGGGCGGGAGGAGCACCGACTGCCCGTACTCGAGCATGAACACCTTGAGGTCCGGGTCTTCCGCCAGGAATTGCCCGCGCAGGTGCATGGGGTCCGGCAGCCCCGGCAAGAGGGCCAGCCCCTCGCTGAGCGGGTGGAAGAAGTTGTCGCAGTGGGTCGGGATCACGATCCGGGCCTTGGTGCGGGCGAGCACGCCCCGGACCTCGTCATCGGTGTAGCCGCCCGTGGCGAACATCAGGAGCAACACCGAGGCCTCCCAGCCTGGGTCCGGGTCCGCCGCGCCGGAGCCCGCGGTCGCGTAGATCGAGGTCCCGCCGCCGCTCAGCCGGTAGTTGCGCACGCCGTCCTGGCGGTATTCCCAGAACCAGAGCGGGCCTGCGTCGTTGGGGATCACGCCGTGCATCGGGTTCTCGATGGGGCCGATCGGGCCGTGGACCTTGGCGGCCACGTCGACCACGAAGCTGCCCAGTTCGAGCCGCTCGCCGCCCTCGACGATCTTCAGCTTCTCGTCGGGGATCCCGCGCGAGCGGCAGAGCTGGATCGCCGAGCGCGAGCCGACCACGGTCGCGCCGGTCTTCTTGGCCAGCGCGGGCACGTCGAGGATGTGATCGTGGTGCGCGTGCCCGACCAGGATGTAGTCGGCGTAGCGCAGCTTCCAGGCCTTGTAGAGCGAGGTGTCGGGCTCGAGCGGCCCTGAGATCAGCTCGTTGACGGTCGGCCGGGTCGGGTTGGGGTCGACCCAGATCGTGGTCTGGCCGTCGCTGATCTCATAGCCCGAGATGCCCAGGTAGCGCAGCCGGACCCCCAGGCCGATGTTGGCCTGAGCGGGCCGCGTGGTCGGCGCCTGCAGCTCGGAGGGGATCAGGTAGGGCTCGTGGCGGAGGAGGATCCGGGCCGTGATGTAGAGCAGCGCGAAGGCCAGCAGCGGGATCAGGAGCAGCGCGACCAGCAGGCAGCGCCCGCGGCCGCGCGGGCGCAGCGCGGGGAGCTGCAGCGCCTCCTCGGCGGGGACCTCCTCGTGCGGGATGTCGGCCTGGAGCGGGCGCCCGTCGCGGACGCGGAGGTGGCGGCGGTGCGAGAAGGCCTCGAGCACCTCCAGGAAGCGCTCCCAGCTGCTGGACTCGATCTTCCCGCGCAGGGCGTCTACCGCGGCCGAGGGCTCGCAGCACAGCTCCGCGATCAGGGGGGTCACCTGGCCCTGGATCCCGCGCGCCCGCTCGCCAGGCTCGAGGTCGGGGGCGAAGCCCTCCTCGACGCTGCGGTAGGTGTTGAGGCTCGTCAGGCGCTGGCCCTTGGTCAGCCCCGCCCGCGCGAAGGCGGCCTCGGGGAAGGCCAGGAACACGACCGTGTCGATCTCGCCCGCGTAGGCCGCGATCCGGGGGGGATCGAGCGAGACGACCATCGCCGGCTCGGGCTCGGAGGCGAGGTGGGCGCTCAGCCGCTCCCAGCTGGGAGCGTGGCGGCGCAGACCGCCCCAGCGGAAGGCGTCGGGCTGCAGGCGACGCAGGAGCGAGCGGGAGAGGCTCAGGTCGGACATGGCCCCAGGTTCCGGCCTGGGTGAGGGCCCGTCAACCGGAACCGAGAGTCGCTCCTGAGGGCTGATAGCAGAGGGGATCGAGGGTTGTCGGTGGCAGAGGCGAAGTTTGGGGTTCGTTCAAGGAAGCCCCGGCATGAAGCGCCCCAACTCCCCCCCAGCCACAGCCGCTGCCGGCGACCCCCTTCAACTGGGGCGGCTCGCGCGCCGGATCGTCGCCACCCGCGAGCTCCCGCCGCGGCCGGCTCGGACCCGGCCCTTCCCCGACTCGCTGCCCGGGCCCCTCGCTCAGGCCCTGCGCGAGCGCGGGATCGAGGAGCTCTACACCCACCAGCGCGAGCTCTACGAGCGCGCACAGGCGGGCGAGGACGTGGTGATCACGACCAGCACCGCCAGCGGCAAGACGCTCTCCTTCCTGCTGCCGGTCTTGCAGGCCGTCCACGAGGACCCCGCCGCGCGGGTGATCCTGCTCTACCCGACCAAGGCCCTGGCCCACGACCAGCTGCGCGGGATCGTCGAGGTCGCCGACGGTCTGCGGGCCGGCGAGGCCGGCTTCGAGCTCGGCGTCTACGACGGGGACACCTCCCCCGAGGAGCGCCGGCGCCTGCGCGAGCGGGCCAACCTGGTCCTGACCAACCCCGACATGCTCAACGCGGGGCTCGTCCCCGCCCACGGCCGGCCCGGCTACAGCCACCTCTTCCGCAACGTGCGCTACGTCGTGATCGACGAGATGCACGTCTACCGCGGGGCCTTCGGGGCCCACTTCAGCAACCTGATGCGCCGCCTGCTGCGGGTGTGCCGCCACTATGGCTCGGAGCCCCAGTTCCTCTGCAGCTCGGCCACGATCGCCAACCCGCAGGAGCTGGCGGAGAAGCTCTGTCACCGCCGCTTCGCGCTGGTCGACGACGACGGCTCGCCCTCGCCCGGCAAGGTGATCCACTTCTGGCAGCCGCCCAAGGAGCCGGACCAGTCGCGCCGCCCGGTCGACAAGGAGCTGGCGCAGGTGCTGCCCGAGCTCGTCCGCCAGCGCAAGAAGACGATCGCCTTCTGCCGCGGGCGCAAGCAGACCGAGGTCGTGCTGAAGGAGGCCCGCGACCACCTCAAGAGCGTCGACGGCGGCCACGACGAGTCGCAGCTGCTGGCCGCCTACCGCGGCGGCTACACCAAGGAGGAGCGCCGCCGGGTCGAGCAGGACCTGATCCAGGGCCGCCTGCTGGGCGTGGTCTCGACCAACGCCCTGGAGCTGGGGATCGACGTGGGGCCGCTCGAGGTCGTGCTCCAGGCGGGCTTCCCCGGGACGCGCGCCAGCTTCTGGCAGCAGCTGGGTCGGGCCGGACGCCGCGGCAAGCAGGCCCACGGAGTGCTGATCCTGGCGGCGCGCCCGACCGACCGCTTCATCGCGAGCGACCCCGACTGGCTCGTCCGCCGCGAGGCCGAGCACGCCGTGGTCGACGCCGACAACCTCAGCGTCCAGCTGGCCCACGTGCGCGCCGCGGCGGCCGAGCTGCCGCTGACCCTCGACGACGTAGCCTGGTTCCCGGACCTGGGCGAGGCGCTGCCCGTGCTCGAGGAGGCGGGGGAGCTGCGCGAGACCTACGGGAGCTGGCACTGGACCGGCTCCCCCTTCCCGGCGGGCGACTTCAGCCTGCGCGACAGCGACGGCGACCGCTTCAAGATCGTGGACCGCGCCAGCGGCGTGACCCTGACCGAGATGACCCGCCCGCAGGTCTATCGCGAGGCCCACACCCGCGCGATCTACCTCCACGGCGGGCAGGAGTACCTGGTCGAGGAGCTCGACCTGGTCGGGCACCGGGCGGTGGTCGTGCCCGTCGAGCAGAACTTCTACACCCAGCCCGACGTGCGCACGCACATCGAGGTCCTGGTCACCCAGGAGCGGCGCGCCCTGAAGCGAAGCGAGGCCTGGTTCGGCGACGTGCGCGTCGATGACACGGTGGTCGGCTACAAGATGCTCGAGTTCCACAACCACCAGAACCTGGGCTACGAGACCCTCCACCAGGAGCTGAGCACCCGCCTCGACACCGAGGCCCTCTGGCTCTCGGTCCCCGACGAGGTGCTGGAGGTGTTCGGCGAGCGCAAGCGCGACGCGCTCAAGGGCATGGTCCACGCCCTGCGCGCGGTGGCGCGGATCAAGACCATGGCCGAGCGGAGCGACCTGCTCGGGACGACCTTCCCCTTCCACTTCAGCGAGGGCGCCGCGGGAGAAGGGCGCTCGCGCACGGTGCTCGCGCTCTACGACCACCACTCGGGCGGACTCGGCTTCGCGGCGCGGGCCTTCGAGCACATAGAGGCCCTGGTCGGCGAGGCGCTCCAGCTCGTGGCCAGCTGCGACTGCGGGGACGGCTGCCCGGCCTGCGTCGGGAGCGACCACATCTCGCGCGAGCTGATCGCCTGGGGCCTCGAGAACCTGCTGCGCGAGGTCCCGCCGCCCGCGGGGTTGAGCCAGGCCACGCCGCTCCAGCGCAGCGCGCCTGCGCCCGCGCCGGAGCGCGAGGTGGCGCCCCTCGACCTGCCCGCCGAGGAGCTGCCCGCCCGCTGGCCGGAGGCGCGCGAGCACCTGCTCGCGACCCGCGAGCCTGGCGCGGGGGCCCTGGCTGGGGTGCTGGAGGTCGCCTGGCGCGGGCGCCAGCTGGTGCTCTTGGCCAAGAGCGCGGGCTTGGCCCGCCTGCTCAGCGCCCGCGACCCCCAGGAGCAGCTGCAGCGCCTGCTGCGCCGCCACCTGCGCCTGCCCGAGGGCACGGTCGTCGTGGCCGAGGTCTCCGAGGCCGGCGACCGCGAGGGGCACGCGGCGCGCAAGCTGCGCCGTCGCCACGAGGACATGGTCCGCGGGGAGGCGGGGACGGAGCGCGCCGCCAACCACAAGCTGGCCTCCGGCCTCGAGCTGCGGCGGCCCGCCGCGCCGCCGCGCTAGAGGACTCGAGGTGCGGGCGGCGAAGCGGAGCGGACGCGAGGGAGCAGCGGCGCTCCGACGGTCTGCCGCTGGGCCTT
>CALDQK010000952.1 GCA_937911525.1 uncultured bacterium | reverse complement strand
CTGCCGATCCACCGGCCGCCCGGCGCCGTGGCGGAGGCCGAGTTCCTCGCCGGCTGCACCCAGTGCCTGGACTGCGCGCGGGACTGCCCCCACGACGCGATCCGGCCCGCGGGCGAGCGCCTCGGCGCTGCGCGCGGAACGCCCGTGATCGACGCCGCCCAGGCGCCCTGCTACTCCTGCGTGGAGCGCCCCTGCGCCACGGCCTGTGAGGCGGGGGTGATCTCGTCCCAGGGGAGCGGGCGAATGGGGAGCGCGCGGGTCGTCGATCACTCCTGCCTCGCCGTGGCGGGGGTCGGCTGCTCGGCCTGCGTCGAGCAGTGCCCGGTCCCCGGCGCGATCGAGCTCGCGCGGGGTCGCCCCCGGATCGACCCCGAGCGCTGCACCGGCTGCGGGGTCTGCTTCTACGTCTGTCCTGCGCCGCAGAAGGCGATCTTGTTGTTGCCCCTGCGCACCCGGGAGTCCGCGTGATCGAGTTCCCCGAGCTACACAGCGGAGCCCTCGACGCCGCCGGACTGCGGGCCCTGGTCGCCGACCTCGAGGCCTGCGCCGAGCGGCTGCAGGTGATCCCCAAGGCGGCCGCGCGCGGCTACGCGGCCCCCGCCAACGTTCCTCTGCGCGCCGCCAGCGAGGGCCTCCTCGCCGGCGAGCTGCGCGGCTTTCAGGCTCGCTACGTCCACGAGGGTCAGGAGTGGTGGGACACCGTCCTGGCGCTCGGGGACGCGGGCTTTCGCATCGTTCGGGTGGCGCAAGGAGCCGCCTGACCAATCCGGCACCCCTCGCGGGCGCCTCCCCCGAGCCGAGCCGCGAGCTCGCGCTCGACAGAGCCGGCGCGCGCCGGCGAAGGAGCTCTCTCCCTTCATGCAGAGCAAGAACCTCCCCGTCTGGACGGGGCTGAGCGCGAGGGTTGGCCTGGCGCTCGTGGTCTTTGCCTCGACCTCGGCCCTCGCCCAGGACGCGCCTCCGACTCCTGCTCCGGCGGCGGACGCCGCCGCGTCGCCCCCAGACTCCGCCGACGAGCTCGAGTCACTGCGGCGCGAGCTCGACGCGCTCAACGAGCGCCTGCGGGCGGTCGAGGCTCCCGCCCAGCCACCACCTTCGGTCGCTCCGGCCGCCTCTTCCGTCGTGACCTTCCGGCTGGGGACCAAGCAGGAGGGTCGCGGCTTCGTGCTCGAGCTCGGCGACGAGATGAAGCTCCGTGTCGGTGGCCAGATCCGCTGGCGCGGTGAGTATCGCGGCGACGGCTACGCCCAGCCCAAGACCAACAACTCGACCGACTTCGTGCTCCAGCGCACCCGGCTGACCTTCGGCTACGACCTGAGCTCGCACATCGGCGCCAAGGTCACGATCCAGGACAGCCGTCGCTGGGGCGACAAGCTCGACGGGCTGGTCGGCGCGCGGCTCGCCTCGGACCAGCCGGAGCTGACCCTCTATGAGGGCTACGCCAGCCTGCGCAACCCCTTCGACGTGCCCTTCGAGCTGCGGGTCGGGCGAATGGAGGTCCCCAACCTGGGGGATCAGCGCCTGATCTCCAGCCTGGACTGGAGCAACGTCGGGCGGGCCTTCGACGGGGCGCGCGTGATCTACTCGCCCAAGGGGTGGTACATCACCGCATTCGCCGCCAACATTCGGGAGGGCGCCGCCCTCCCGATCCCGGGCGACGAGAACGACGACGTGTGGATGACGGGGCTCTACGTGAGCAACCGCATGATCGAGAAGCACGAGCTCGACGCCTTCTTCTACTGGCGCCGGCTCGGCGACAACGGGCTCGGGGCCGCCACGACCGACCACACCGGCGATCGCGGCGCGCGTAAGGAATACACCGTCGGGGCCCGCTTCAAGGGGGGCGCGGGGCCGCTCTTCTACAACGGAATGCTGGCCTACCAGTTCGGCCAGGTCGCGGGCGACACGATCCACGCGTGGGCGAGCGCGCTGGAGGTCGGCGCGGTGTTCGCGCTCGGAGACGAGCAGAAGCTCAAGCTCTCGGCCGAGGGCGCCTGGGCCAGCGGCGATCCGGACTCCAGCGACGGCCGGATCGAGACCTTCGACCCGCTCCTGCCCTTCGCCCACTTCTACAACGGGCACCAGGACCTCTTCGCCTGGCGGAACCTCTACTCGACGAACCTCAAGCTCGCCTTCTGGCCCTTCAAGGGGCTGAGCCTCCACAGCGACTTTCACTGGTTCTGGTTGAACCGGCGCGACGACCGCTGGTACGGGCTGGGCTTCTCCCGCGCCGACACGGCCAACGTGGCCGACGACAGCGAGCTCGGCTTCGAGGTGGACCTCTACCTCAAGTGGAGTCTCTTCGACGGACGGATCGGGATCTGGACCGGCTACTCGCACTTCTTCCCGGGCGGCTACGTCCGCGACACGGGCAGCAAGACCTCCGACCAGTCCTGGGCCTTCTTTCAGGCCACGCTGAACTTCTAGGGGTCATTCCCCAGAAGCCTGGGTGTCACGCCGACGCGAACGCGGCGTGACACCCTGTCACGAGGTCGTGAATCCGTCCTCTCTGCGCCAATTGTGGATATCTGGATCCATTATGTTCCTAATTGCGCGAGGGCGCCCGTCACCCCGGCGCCACGCCTGAGGCCTGTGGAGGGGGTTAGGGCTGGACCCTCACGTGCTCTGGCGCCGTGGTACGAGGAGGCTGAATGAGCGTTGACCCCGAGTCCTCGCCATCCGAGGCGGACTCCGAGGCGAGTCTCTCCGCGAACCCTGCCGCCGACGCGCCCGCCGACCCTGACGACGAAGGCTCCTCCGCGGCCAGCGCGCAGGCCCTGCGCGTCCAACTCTTGCTCGCGGCTGCCTGCTTGGTGGCGGTGGTGGGGATCGTCGCGAGTGCGTGGGCGGCCGGCATGTCCTCGCTGCGAGAGCGACGCGCGGCGAAGGCCGAGGACGCCCCGGCGGCTCCGGAGCCAGCGGCCGCCTCCGCGAGTCGGACGGCTCCTGCCGACGATGGCCCGCTGCAAGTGGTCCGCGTCCCGCGGCTGGGGGAAGACGACCCCGACGCCCCCCTCTGGGACGGGGCCCCGATCCGCCGCGTGTCCTTCCTCCCCCAGACCCTGGCTCGGCCCCAGCTGCCTGACCCGAGCGTGCGCCAGCTCAGCGTGCAGGGGGCTCGCGACGAGCAGCGCGTCGCCTTCCGGGTCACGTGGCGGGACCCGAGCCGGGACGAGAACGTCGAAGTCAACCGCTTCACCGACGCGGTCGCGATCGGCTTCCCGATCGACGAGAACGCGCCGCCCATGATGGGCGCCAAGGGCCTGCGAATGCAGATCCTCTACTGGAAGGCGCTCTGGCAGAAAGACATCGACGAGCACTTCCAGGACGTCCAGGACCTGCACCCCAACTTCTGGTCGGACCTCTACTGGTTCGCCGAGGGCGAGTTCCCCTACCCCGTCCCGCAGGCCTTTCAGCGCCCCGAGTCCAGGCAGTGGTTCCCCGCCCAGCAGGCGGGCAACCCCATGGCCGACTTCGAGCGCGAGCAGCCGGTCCAGGAGCTCTTCGCCGAGGGCTGGGGGTCGCTCACCCCCCAGCAGGAGTCGGTGACGACGGCCAAGGGGCGCTGGCGGGATGGCTACTGGTCGGTCGTGTTCTCGCGTCCGCTCGCGAGCGAGGATCCCCTCGACGCTGACCTCGAGCGGGCGCAGGGCCAGATCGCCTTCGCGGCCTGGAACGGCTCGGCGGGGAACCGAGGAGCGCGCAAGCAGTGGGCTGGTTGGGTTCCCTACGAGCTCTCCGACGCTCCGGCCCCCGCGCCCGCGCGGGCGCTGAACGTCCACTCGGTGACCCTTCTGCCGGAGGACGATCCGGCCGCGCCGGCCTGGGCCGAGGCCCCTTCGCTGGGGGTCCCGCTCATGCCGCAGCAAATGACCCGGCCGCAGCAAGCCAGCGGGACGATCTCCTACGTGCGGGTGCGCGCCTTGAGCGACGGCGAGCGGCTCTCGCTGCGCGTCACCTGGCGCGACCCGCAGCCCGACCACCACGTCGAGGTCGGTCGCTTCTGCGACGCGGTCGCGGTGGGCTTTCCGCTCGACCCCGAGACCCCGCCCATGATGGGCGCCAAAGACCTCCCGATGCAGATCCTCTACTGGAAGGCGCTCTGGCAGAAGGACGTGGACGAGGGCTTCCAGGACGTCCAGGACCTGCACCCCAACTTCTGGTCGGACCTCTACTGGTTC
>CALDQK010000951.1 GCA_937911525.1 uncultured bacterium | reverse complement strand
TGGTCGCGATCGCGACGGGCATGGTCCTGACGCGGCGCTACCTGGTGCCGAAGGCCTCCGAGCGGGCCGAGCGCGTGCTCGATTGGCTGCCGCTGCTCAGCTGCGTGGCGATCGCGCTCGTGGGGGCCTTCCTCTGCGTGCGGGCCTTCGTGCCCGAGCTGGGCGAGGTCCAGACCCGCTTCTTGGGAGAGTTCTGACGTGACGTCCAAGGACCTCTTGGCGTTGGCCTGGGTGGGGCTGGCGCGCAATCGACTGCGGAGCGGGTTGACCGCGCTGGGCGTGTGCGTCGGCGTCTACGCCCTGACGGCGATCGTGGCCATCGGCGGCGGCCTCGAGGCCTCGATCATGAAGGAGCTCACGGACGGCGAGAACCCGCGCCGGATCGTGATCCGGCCTGGCTTCGGGAAGCGCGAGAAGAAGGACGCCGAGGTCGTGGGGATCAGCGACCCGGTCAAGGCCGATCGGATCAAGAAGTCGATCGCGAAGCGGACCCGCGGCGGGCCCGGGCAGCGCAAGCGCAAGCAGCTGACCCTGCCGGCGCTGGCGGCGATCAGCAGCCGGGCGCACGTCGCCTCGGTCCGGCCCCTCGCGATCGACCGCTTCAAGGCGCGCAGCGGCGAGGACGAGCTGGACGGCGCGATCAGCTACGGGGTCGCGCCGAGCTCCGAGCGCTGGCAGCGGCGGGTGATCCTCGGCGACGCGCTGAGCGACCGGGACGCGGTGTGGGTCCACGAATACCTGCTCTACCGCTGGGGCTATCGCAGCGACGCCGAGCAGCAGCAGGTCGTGGGGCGCGAGATCGTGCTCAGCCGGCCGGAGGAGGCGACGGGGATCCAGGCCATGCTGAGCGCGGCGCAGGCCTACGGCTACGACGTGCCGGTCGACCCCAAGATGGCCGAGAAGATGCTCCAGGCCTTCTCGGGGGGCGCGCTGGGCCTGGGCGGCAAGTCGCCTGAGGAGGCGCGGGAGCTGACGGTGCGCGTCCCGATCGCGGGGGTGATCCGGGAGCGGATCGAGGAGGACGGCTTCGACGTGTTCGAGGACAGCTTCTCGATGCAGGCCGACATCTTCCTGCCGCAGTCCTTCGCCGAGAAGCTCTTCGCGCAGGTGCCCAGCAACGTGACCCGCGGCTACAACGCCGCCGCGCTGCTCGTCGACTCGGTCGAGAACGTGCGCGTCGTCGAGTCGCAGCTGCGCGAGGACGGCTACCGGGTCGTCTCGATCGACACGATCCTGGAGCGGGTCGGGCAGGTGACCGCGATGCTGACCGCCTTCGTGTTCGGCCTGAGCGCGATCGCGCTCGTGGTCGCGATGCTCGGGATCGTGAACACCATGATCATGAACGTCAGCGAGCGGACCCGCGAGATCGGCGTGTTCAAGGCGCTGGGCGCGACCGACTCCCAGGTGCGCGGGCTCTTCCTCTTCGAGAGCGCGCTGATCGGGCTCGGCGGCGGCCTGGTCGGGGTCGCGCTGGCCCTCTTGTCCTCGATCCCGGGCGACGCCTACGTCCGCCACGCGATCCACGAGTTCAGCCAGTATCGCTTCGACGGCAGCCTGTTCGCCTTCACGCCCGAGCTGATCGCGCTGGCGCTGGTGTTCGCGGTCGGGCTGAGCGTGCTCGCGGCCCTGGGCCCCTCGACCCGGGCGAGCAAGATCGACCCGGTCCTGGCTCTGCGCGACGAGTAGGGAGCGCTCGCTCGCTGCGGGGCCTCTGTCCATGACTCGGGCCGCTCGTTATGGTCTCGCCCTTCGCAGAACAGGCGCCGCGGCGTCCGCTGCGCCAGGGAGGACCCATGACCCGCTCGATCCTGACGGCGCTGCTCGCGCTCTGCCCGGCTCTGCTTTGGGCGCAAGACGCGACGCCGGCTCCAGGCGCGAGCCCAGCTCCGCTCGAGGCCGAGGCCAGCCCGACGCCGGGAGAGACGGCGGGCGCCAAGGAGCGCGCGGCCGTCAGGCAGGCCAGCGACGAGGCGAGCCAGGGGATCGCGGCGGCCCAGGCGCGGGTCGCCGAGGCGCAGGTCAAGCTGGCGGACGTGCAGACCCTGCGCGCTCAGGCCGACAAGGCGCTGGCCGCGGCGATCGCCGAGGTCAAGAGCCAGCAGGCGGCGCTGACGGCGGCCGAGGCGGCTGTGAAGGGGGCCCGCGCCAAGCTGGAGCAGCTGACGGAGAAGGCCGCCGAGGCCGCCAAGGGGGCCGAAGGCAAGGAGCCGGACGCCACCGAGCAGGTCGTGGCCAAGAAGGCTCAGGAGGCCCAGGAGGCCAGCGCGGCGCAGCTGAAGGCCAGCGAGGAGGCCCTCGCCCAGGCCAAGGCCGGCCTGGCCGCCAAGGAGGAGCTGGTCGAGGCGGCCAGCAAGACCTTGGCGACGCGGAAGCAAGCCGTGCAGGAGGCGACCAGCGCGCTCGCCAAGGCCCGGGAAGGGCTCGAGGCGGCGCAAGCCAGCGTGGCGGCGGCCGCCGCGGCCGAGCGCGCCATGGAGCGGGTCAAGAACACCCCGCGCGGCCCCGAGATGCCCCTCGACGAGCTCAAGCTGCGGCTCAAGCCCTTGACCAAGGAGGAGCTCGAGGCCGAGGCCGAGGCCTGGCTGCAGGTGCTCAAGGCCAAGGCCACGGGGATCACCTACGCCACGATCGCGGCCAAGGATGCCCAGGAGGCCGAGAGGGCGGTGATCCTCGACGCGCTCAACGAGCTGCGCGACGAGCGGACCGCGACGATCGACCTGCTCGATGCGGTGCTGACGGCGCTCGAGGCCAAGGGCGGTGACCCCAAGCCCTACCTGAAATACAAGGCCGCGGTCACCGGGATCGCGATCGACACGGGCGACGTCAGCGCGACCTACGCGGCGGTCAAGGGCTGGCTGCTCTCGCCCCAGGGCGGGATCCGCTGGGTCCTGAACCTGATCAAGTTCATCGTGACCCTGATCGTGTTCAAGGTGATCGGGTTCGTGGTCGGCAAGGTCCTCGAGCAGGCGCTGCGCTCCCGCCGGCTGCGGACCTCCGAGCTCTTGAAGGACTTCTTCGTCAACGTGACCCGCAAGGCGATCTCCTTCCTGGGGATCGTGATGGCCCTCTCGATGCTCGAGATCAGCGTGGCCCCCTTCCTGGCGGCCATGGGCGGCGGGGCGCTGGTGATCGGTCTCGCGCTGCAGGGGACGCTCAGCAACTTCGCCTCGGGCGTGATGATCCTCATGTATCGGCCCTACGACATCGGGGACTTCGTGCAGGTCGCGGGGGTCAACGGGACGGTCACCGCCATGAGCCTGGTCTCGACCACGCTCATGACCCCCGACAACCAAATGGTGGTCGTCCCCAACGCCTCGATCTGGGGCGGGATCATCACCAACGTCACGGGCTCCACGCGGCGCCGGATCGACCTCGTGTTCGGGATCGGCTACGACGACGACATGGCGCAGGCCGAGGCGCTGATGCGCGAGGTCGTGACCGCCCACCCGGCGGTCCTGAGCGACCCCGCCCCGGTGATCAAGGTCAGCGAGCTGGGCGACTCCTCGGTCAACTTCATCTGCCGGCCCTGGGTCAAGACCGCCGACTACTGGGACACCAAGTGGGACCTGACTCGCCAGGTCAAGGAGCGCTTCGACGCGGAGGGCGTCTCGATCCCCTTCCCGCAGCGCGACGTGCACTTCTATCCCGCCAGCCCAGCGGCCGCCGAGGTCGCGAGCGCTGCGAGCGCGAGCCCCCTCAGCGGGCCGAGCCTGGACGGACCCCAGGACGTGGCCGCGGCCGAGGCGCGCGGAGAAGAGGGCGAGGACGGCGTGGGCGTGGACGACGAGGACGGGGGCGAGGGCGGCGAGCGCGGCTAGCGAGCCCGGCTTTGGCTCGAGAGGGAGGGCCCGCGCCGGGGTTATGCTGCCGGAGTGAGCACCACGCCTGCGCCGCCTGCGCCGCCGGGGCTCTTGCGCAGCGTCACGATCCTCGGGGTCGGACGGGTCGCGGGGCTGCTGCTGAGCTTCGCCACCATGGCCCTGCTGCTGCGCCAGCTCGGGCCCGAGCCCTTCGGGGTCGTGGCCATGGCGGCGGGGCTGATGGCGATCGTGAGCGGCATGGGCGACGCCGGCGTCGGGGACTCGCTCGTGACCGACCCCGAGCTCGACGAGCGCCGCTTGGGCGCGGCGCTCGTGCTCACGGGCGGGATCGCCGCGCTCTTGAGCGCCTGCGCGCTGCTCGCCACCCCCCTCGTCGTGCGCTTCTACGACCAGCCAGCCGTCGCCTGGCCCTGGGTCGTGAGCGCCGGGAGCGTGGCCTGTCACCTGTTGGCCGTCGTGCCCCAGGGCCTGGCCCGCCGCCAGGAGCGCTTCTCGCTGCTGGCCTGGACGCGCCTGTGCAGCATGATCCTGGCGGCGCTGGTCGCGATTCCCCTGGCCTTCTCCCGCGCCGACGTGTGGCCGATCCTGGCCTGGCAAGGAGTGTCGCCGCTCTGCGCCCTGGTCGTGCTGTGGCTGGCCGTCCGCCCCGGGCTGGCCCGGCCCACCCGCCACAGCCTGAGCGAGCTGTGGCGCTTCTCCCGCGGGGTGGCCGGCTTCACCGCCTTGAACGTCCTCAGCCGCAACGCCGACGACGTGATCGTGGGTCGCTTCCTGGGAGAGAAGGCGCTCGGCTACTACGCGCTCTGCTACCGGATCCTGACCCTGCCCCTCGGCCTGATCGGCGACTCCTTCGCGACCGTCGCCCAGCCCCGGCTGACCCGCTTGCTCGGCGACCCCTCCGCCCTGGGCCGAGCCCTGGGAGACCTGATCCGCGCCGTCACGCTGCTCACGACCCCGATCTGCCTCGGCGCAGCGCTGGCGGCTCCCGAGCTGATCGAGGTCGTGTTCGGCGCCGCGTGGCTCCCGGCCCTGCGGCCCTTCCAGCTCCTGGCGATCTGCGGCGCGATCAGCGCGCCGGGGCGCCTGCTCGGGCTCTGCTACACCGTCTCGCGCAACACCCAGGCCCTGGCGCGCTGGGCCCTGGTGACCACGCCCATCATCTTGTTTGGCTTCTTCGCCGGGCTGCCCTGGGGGGTCACCGGCGTCGCCGCCTCGGTCACGATCGTGTTCGGCGCCCTGGCGCCGATCAGCGCCGCGGTCGGGGCGCGCGTCCTCGGCGTCGAGGCGCGCGTCCTCCTGCGCAGCAACGCGGCCGGCCTCGGCTGGGGGGCGCTGGCCTCGCTCCCCCTGGGCGGCGCCTATCTGCTCACACGCCAGCTCGGGCTCTCAGCGCCCGCGGTGCTGGCGGCCACGATCGCGGTCGGCGCCCTGTGCGAGCTCGGCCTGCTGCGCCACACCTGGCGGCTGCTCAAGGGCGCGGACCAGCCGGAGCGCAGCCTGTGACCAGGGTGCTCGTGCTGGCCC
>CALDQK010000950.1 GCA_937911525.1 uncultured bacterium | reverse complement strand
GGGCGCTCGGCGTGGGCGTGGGGGTGGGGGCGGGACTCGCCGAGCGTCGCGCGAGCCAGCCGCCGAGGACGAGCGCGCCCAAGACGAGCGAGGCGAGGGCGAGTTTGGCGAGGGGCGAGCCGCCGCGGACCGGGGGCGGGCGTCGCAGCGCCTGGGCGAACTCGGCGGCGTCGGCGTAGCGCTCGCTCGGCTCACGGGCCATGGAGCGCTTGAGGACCGCGAGCAGCGCCGGAGGCACGTTCTCGAGCCGCGACCAGTTCGGCTCCTTGTTGAGCACCGAGTAGAGGACGTTGGCCAGGCTGCCCGGGCCGTGGGGAGCCTCGCTGCAGAGGAGGAAGTAGAGGATTCCGCCCAGGCCGTAGACGTCGGTCGGCGGGCCGACCTTGCCCGAGCCGTCGGCCTGCTCGGGCGACATGTAGCCGGGCGTGCCGAGGACCGCGCCGGTCTGGGTCATGGTCTCGGCGTCGAGGTCGCGGGCGAGGCCGAAGTCGAGCAGGACCGGGGTCCCGTCGGGGCGCAGGATCACGTTGTCGGGCTTGAGGTCGCGGTGCACGATCCCCGCCTGGTGCAGCGCGCCGACGGCGTCTGCGACCTGGGCGACGAGGGCCGCGGCCTCCTCGGGGGCGAACTCGCGCTCGCGGCGGACCTCCTTGAAGTCCTGGCCCTCGACGAGGTCGGTGACGAGGAAGATCGCGGGCTGGATCGCGCAGTCGTAGATCTTGAGCACGTTGGGGTGCTCGATCCGCGCCATGAGCTGGGCCTCGCGCTGGAAGCGGAGCAGGCTCTCTTGGCCGCCCAGCCCCTGCATCTGCTTCAAGGCCAGACGGCGATTGGGGAGGCTGGGGTGGCGGGCCTCGTAGACGACGCCCATCCCGCCGCGGCCGAGCTCGCCCACGATCTGATAGGGGCCAATGAAGCCGGGGATTCGGCCCGACTCGGAGCCGAGGCTCATGGGAGCAGCCGGAAGTGGAGCCGAGGCGCGCGGCGCTCGATGCCGGCCTCGACGACCGCGGCGGCGCGCAGGAGGAGGCCCTCCTCCCAGGGGCGGCCCATGAGGTGCAGGCCGAGGGGCAGCCCATTGGCGTAGCCGGCGGGCACGCTCAAAGCAGGGTAGCCGTTGAGGTTGGCCGGGAACACGAAGCGCATCAGCGAGACCGTGGTTTGGAGTTCGGTGATCCCCGTCTCGAGGGCGGCTCCAGCCGGAATGGCGGGCGCAGGACCGGCCGCGTTGGGGGTCGCGATCAGGTCGACCTCCTCGAAGGCGCGCGCCGAGTCGCGGCAGAAGCGGGTGCGGACGCGCTGGGCGTCGACGTAGTCGCGCTGGGTGAGGAGGCGAGCCAGGGCCAGGGTCACCCGCACGTCGAGGCCGTGGTCGCTGGGCTTGGCGCCGGCGGCCTCCATGCTGACGGCCATCTCGCTGGCGATCGTGACGGCGTGGGCGACGCGGGCCAGCTCGAGCCCGGGCAGGCTCACCTCGTGGCGGGTCGCGCCAGCGGCCTCGAGGAGCCGCAGCCCTGCCTCGGCCGCGGCCACGGCGCTGGCTTCGGCGTCCTCGAACCATGGGCGGTAGACGCCGACGCGGACGCCGCTCAGGTCCGCGCGCGTCAGGTCCTCGAGCTCGAGGGGAGGCTGGTCCTGGGACCAGGGGTCCGCCGGGTCTGGGCCGGCCATGAGGGCGTAGCCGAGGGCGACGTCGCGCACGGTCGCGCCGATGGGCCCGACGTGGCCGACGCTCCAGCAGAGGGGGAAGGCCCCATGTTCGCTGATCCGTCCGTAGGTGGCCTTGAGCCCGACCACCCCGCAGAGCCCAGCGGGAGTGCGGATCGAGCCGCCGCCGTCGGCGCCCACGGCGAGGGGGCCGAGGCCGGCCGAGACCGCCGCGCCCGAGCCGCTCGACGAGCCCCCGGTGTGGTGGGCCAGGTCGTAGGGGTTGCGGGCTGTGCCGAAGTGCGGGTTCAGCCCGGTGTTGCCGATCCCGATCTCGTGCATGCCCGCCTTGCCGAAGAGCAGGGCGCCGGCGGCGCGCAGGCGAGCCACCACGCAGGCGTCGTGGTCGGCCCGGGCCGAGAGGAAGGCCGTGCCGACGTGGGTGGGGTAGGGGACCTGGTCGAGCTCGTCCTTGACCGCGACGGGGACCCCGTCGAGGGGGCCGAGGGGCTCGCCGCGGGCGTAGCGCTCGGCGCTGGCGGCGGCCTGAGCGCGCAGGTCCGCGGGGTCTTGCGCCACGATCGCGCGCAGGGGCGGCTCGTGGCGCTCGCTCTCGCCGAGGGCGGAGAGCAGCCGCTCGGCGACCTCGAGGGGGGTCGTGCTTCCGCTGGCGTAGGCCGCGCAGAAGTCGAGCGCGCGCTCGTGCGCGAAGCCAGGCGGCGGCAGGTCGGGCAGGGCGGCCGCGCGGGCCAAAGGGGAGGCTTGGGGCGCCGGCCGCGGAGGGCCGGGCTGGCGGGGGGGGCGAAAGGTCGGCGGCTCCTCGGGGCGGGCGGCGCGCAGGCGGAGGATCCCGGCGTCCTTCAGCAGGCGCCGGGCGAGGAGGCGCTGGGTGGGTTGGTGCTCGACGGCCGCCACGAAGGCCCTCAGCGCCGCCCCGCTCAGGCGCGGCGTGTTGACCGCGCGGAGGTCGTAGCTCACTCGGACCTCCCGCGGAAAGGGGTCCCCAGCAGCCCCACGCCGCGCCGACGCGCCACGAGGCGGTCGACCAGCAAGAAGAGCGCGACCCCCAGGGCGACGGGCCAGCCCTGATCGATGTGCGGGCGCAGCCGGGGCAGCCACTCGGAGATCGCCTCGACCTCTCCCAGCAGGTCGCGGCCGCGGGCTCGCGCCGCCACGTCGGCGCAGGCGGTCCCGGCGAGGGCCAGGGAGAGGAAGGCGAGCAGGTCCAGCAGGCGGCTCGGGCGGGAGCCCCCCTCCTCGTCGCTGAGGGGGGCGAGCCCGAAGAGCGGCGTCAGCTCGGCGGTCCCGGTCAGGGGCGCCTCGGGGAGCCCTTCGAAGAGGGCGAGGGCCGCCATGGCGTCCTGGGGCCGCTCGTCGGCGGACTTGGCCATCAGGGTCTTGATCGGCTTGGTCAGCAGCTTGAGGTTCGGGTCGAGGGCGGCGGGGTCGGGGATCTCGCTGTCGCGGTGCTGCTTGAGGACCGAGAGGCTGCTGCGCCCTTGGTAGGGCGGCTTGCCAGCGACCATGTGATAGAGCATCGCGCCGACCGCGTAGAGGTCTGCGCGCAGGTCGGCCCCCTTGCCGCTGAACTGCTCGGGGGACATGTAGTCCGCCGTGCCGAGGATCGTGCCGGTGGCGGTGATCTTCCGGTGGTCCTTGTGACGGGCCATGCTGAAGTCCGCCAGCTTGGGGCGGCGGCGACGGTCGAGCAGGACGTTGTCCGGCTTGACGTCGCGGTGCACGACCCCCTGCGCGTGGACCGCCGCCAGGCCCCGCAGGACGCGGCGAGCGACGCCCACGGCCTGGGGCAGATCGAGCCGGCCCTGCTTATCGAGGACGTCCTGCAGGCTGCCCCCGCCCATGTATTCGAGGGCCAGGTAGACGAAGTCCGGACTCTCCCCGGCGGCGAAGCAGCGCACGACGTAGGGGTCGTCGATCGTCATCAAGATCTGCGCTTCGCGCCGGAATCGCTCGAGCGAGTCGGTCGAGAGCTTGTTGGGGTGGGCGACCTTGATCGCGGCGAACCGGCGCCCCTTCTGGGCGCGGTACACGGCTCCCATCGCCCCCTCGCCGAGGACGCCGGTGATCTTCCACTCGTCGACGATCGTACCCACGAGGGGGTCGGTCATGGTCCGATCGTAGCCGACCGAGGGCTGACCTGGAGGGCAGCCTCATCGCGTTGAAACGTCCGAGGAGCGTGATACCATTCGCGCCCTAAATGCCTGTAGGCCGTTCTTTTACGGGCTTCCAGGACCCCCCCGCCCTCTCGGAGGCGACACCGTGGCCAGCAATCAGAACGTCACCATGAACCCAACCGCGGGCCTGCAGAGCAGCTACGGAAGGGTGTTCGACGGCTTCGAGCAGGAGCGCCGCGGCCTCTTCGACGGGCTCTCGGTGCCCCACAGCATCAAGGCCACGGTGATCGCCGCGGTCGGCCTGCTGGTCTACTACCTGGGAGTGCGCGGGATCGAAGAGGGCTTCGGCGTCCCCGGCACGACCGACTGCCGCCTGATCGCGGGCATGCTCGGCAACCTGACCGCGCGCGCCGGGGCCTTCGGCGGCTGGCTGGCGCGCCAGGGCGGCTGGGCCAACGAGATCACCGCCTACTCGGTCGGAGTGTGGGGCGCGTTCTGGGTCTTCAGCGCCGCGGTGTGGGCCCTCTTCGCGGGCGCGATCTGCCGGATCGCCGCGATCAAGCTCGCGCGCGAAGAGGTGATCGAGATGGGCGAGGCGCTCCGCTTCGGGGCGGCCAAGTTCCTGCCCAACTTCCTCTCGATCGTGTTCGTGCTCGGCTTCGCCGGCTTCTTCCTCCTCTTCTGCAACGCGACCCTCGCCGGCTGGATCGGTCGGATCCCCTACGTGGGTGACCTCTTCCTGGGGCTCTTCTTCCCGCTCGTGATGCTCTCGACCTTGCTCGCGGTGTTCGTCTCGGCCCTTGGCCTGCTCGGGTTCAACCTCGCCGCGGCGGCGATCGCGACCGAGGCCAGCGACACCTTCGACGGCGTCAGCCGGGCCTGGAACTACGTCCTGGCCCGCCCCTGGCAGGTGATCCTGACCCTGCTCGCGATCTGCACCTACCTCAGCCTGGTGCTCTTCTTCGGGCAGGCCTTCCTGCGCTTCAGCGTCAAGTCGCTGACCGTGGGCGGCTGGGGTCTGGGTGACAAGCCGCGCGTGATCGAGGTCGACGACGAGCAGCGCAAGGAGCTCGACCTGCCGGCCTCGATCCAGTACGTGATGGTCCCCGGCAAGGGCGACTACCTCTACGGGCGCCTGATCGGCAAGAGCTACCGCCCGCTCGAGCTCCCGGGCGGCAAGAAGTCGATCGAGTTCAAGCAGGGCCTCGAGTACGCCCTCGAGCGCTACAAGGAGCACACCGGCAGCTATCCGCCCAGCCTCAGCGCGCTGGTGGTTCGCCCCGCGGGCGCTGAGCTGCAGGAGTGGCACGGTCCCTACCTGGACGTGTCCGAGCTCCCGGTCGACCGCTGGGGCCAGGCCTTCGTCTACGAGCGAACCCCCAACGGCGCCCGCCCCTTCAAGATCACCTCGCCCGGCTACGACAAGCAGCTCGGCACCAACGACGACCCCGGCCTGGCCGAGCTCGAGCGCGAGCTCGGGCCCAAGGGCCCGCCGCTCAACGTGGCGCCCGTGCTCGAGCCGACCCTGGCCTTCGAGGTCGGGCTGATGCGGATGTGGATTGGGATCGCCCGCCTGCTCCTCTTCGGCTACGTGGTCGCCTACTTCCTCTCGGCTCAGACGATGGTCTATTTCCTCCTCCGCAAGGACGTCGAGGGCGACGACTACACCGAGGTCACCCTCGAGGACGAGCTCGACGACTTCGAGGAGGACATGAGCATCGTGGGCGGCCCGGTGGACAAGAAGCCCGCGGGCGCCGCCAAGAAGCCGCTGCCCACGGCCACCAAGGCCGAGGAGCCCAAGGCTGAGGAGAAGGCGCCCAAGGCTGAGGAGAAGGCCGAGGCGCCCGAGGCTGAGGAGAAGGCCGAGGAGACGGCTGACGACTCCGACGCCGAGGAGACGTCCGACGACTCCGAGGGCGACGAGAAGAGCGAGGAAGAGCAGAAGGACTAGGAGCCCTGCGCGTTCACCCTATGCTGGTGGATCCCGTGCTGGACTCCTCCGACCGTCCTGGCGACCCCAGCCGCTTCTATCGGCTGAACGAAGAGGTCGCGCTCGAGCTCGCTCGCCTCTCGCGCGAGGGGCACCTCGCCCGGCTTCAGGAGCTCCTGGCCGCCGGCGGCCTGGAGCTCTGGGTCAGCTCGACCGTACGGCGAGAGGGCCTCGAAGAGCTGGTCGGGGTCTTGCGTCCCCAGAGCGTGAACGCCTCCCCGAGCCCTCGCGCGACTGGCCTTCCGCCCGCCCAGGCCCCCGGCGAGCCGGGCTGCGGCTGCGACGCGGCGGGCGAGAGCGCCCCGCCCCCTGCGAGCGAGGGCGGCTGGGATCACGAGAGCGTGCTCGCGACTCGCTCCCGCTTCGAGGTGCTCTACCCCGACGGCGAGGCCCGCGAGGTCTACATGCCCGATCACATTTGCCCCCTCTGCCTGAACGAGGAGGGCAACGTCCTGGAGAGCTGCGCGCGTGTTTGCGCGTCCTGCGGCTTTCGCTGGTGAGGAGTCTCCCATGAGCCGTTCGCCTTCCCTTTTGCTCCCCCTCGCCGCCGTCCTCCTGGCCGCTGGCGTCGCGCGGGCCGACACCGAGGCCAAGCTGACGGGCTTCGACGCCCTGGCCCGCGTGAACCGGAGCGTGCGCCTCGTCGCCAAGCTGGAGCGCAAGGGGGTGATGGGCATCGACCCCGACGTCGAGGGCGCCAGCCTCGACTTCTTCATCACGGCAGTGAACGGCTTCGACCAGAAGAAGGCCGAGTTCCTCGGGACGGGCACGACCGACGGGGACGGGCTCGCGAGCGTGGAGTGGAAGCCGGAGAAGCCCGGCAGCTACACGATCCAGGCCCGCGTGCGGCGGGGGTCGGAGTACAGCGCGGCGCCGGGCAGCCTCTCGGTCGCGGTCCCCGACGAGGGGCGTCCGATCGTGCTCGTCCAGATCGACGGGACGGTCTCGAAGGCCACCAACCTGAAGTTCTTCCGCGGGACCAAGAACGACGAGATCCAGGCCGAGGAGGGGAGCAAGGACATGCTCCAGCTCCTCGCGGAGCACCACCAGCTCGTCTACCTGACCGACCTCGAGCTCTCCTTCACCAACAAGTTCAAGGAGTGGCTGGCCCTGCGCCAGATCCCGACCGCGCCCGTGTTCTTCTGGGAGCTCTTCGAGCGCTCGCTCTCGCACAAGACCTACATGACCAAGGTCGTGGAGTCGCTGCGCAAGCGCTTCCCGACCCTGCGCGCCGGGATCGGCGGCAAGGCGGCCGACGGGGAGGCCTTCGCCGAGAACGGGCTGGTCGGGATCGTGCTCGACGCCAAGGGCGAGGAGGAGCTGCCCGACAACGTCGTGCGCGCCGAGAGCTGGCAGCACGCCTACGCCCACGTGCTCCAGGCCCACCGCGCGCGCGGCCTGCTGACCAAGGTGGCCGCCGGCGGGAAGGAGGCCCAGGGCGCGCTGGCCGCGCTCTCGATCATGGGGCGGGCGGGGATCGGCTACTCGCACCCCTACGCCAACGACGGCGACGTGGGGGTGGCCTCGGCGGCGATCCTGGTCATGAACAAGCTGCGCGCCTGCGCTACCTTCCGCGACTCGCTGGACCTCAGCAGCGCCAACCGCGCTCGCAACAGCCTGATCGCCGCCTGGCGCTACGGGGAGCTGCTCGTGGTCCGCGAGCTCTACGCCGACGAGGACGTCGGCAAGAAGGCCAAGGTCGAGTCCTTCGACACGCTCAAGCTCGTGTCGCGCAACGAGCCCGAGCCGGGCAAGGTCGTCTACGTGCTCGAGCTGAGCGAGGGCGGCAAGACTCGCAAGGTCCAGTTGAGCGCGGTCGAGCAGGACGACAAGTCCTGGCGAATCGGCGAGTAGAGGCCGCCAAAGTGGCAGCGCGCCTGCGGTCGCTCGCGGCGCTGGCCCCGGGCTGATTCCGGCGCCTAAGGCCACCTAGGCGCCGTCTCGTGGACGAACAGGACTTCGGAGTCACGCTAGGCACGCGGCTTGCACCCCAGCCAGGGCGACGGGCTTCGCCTGGGGAGGGCGCCGCCCGGAGAGGAGTTCCCGCGTGTCCGACCTGATCCACGACACCCCCTGGCTGGTCGCGGTGTGGCCCGGCATGGGCAGCGTCGCGGCACTGGCTGGCACCTACCTGGTAGGGAAGCTCGGCGCCAAGCCCGTCGCCCACCTCCCGACCCGCAACTACTTCGACATCGAGAGCGTGCAGGTCGACGAGGGCCTGATCCAGCCGCCCCGCCCGCCCCGGGTCGTGATCTACCGCTGGGAGAACCCGAGCGGCCCCGACCTGCTGATCTCGATCGCGGAGGCCCAGCCCAGCCGCAACGGCTTCGGGCTCGCCGAGGAGCTGGTCGACCTGGCCCACGACCTCGGCGCGCGCCGGATCGCGACCTTCGCCGCCATGGCGACCCCCAGCGACCCCCGCGCCCCGGCCCGCGTGTTCAGCGCCGGGACCGACGTCCACCTGCTCGAGCGCGTGGACGAGCGCGACGAGGTCCACCGCCTGGAGGAGGGTTCGATCTCGGGCCTCAATGGAGTGCTCCTGGCCGCGGGCGCCGCGCGCAACCTGCCCGGGGTGTGCCTGCTCGGCGAGTTCCCCTTCTTCGCGAGCGGCGTCCCGCAGCCCAAGGCGGCCGCCGCCGTGCTGCGCGTGTTCCGCCACCTGACCGGGGTCCCCCTCGACCTCGACGAGCTCGACGAGCAGGCCCAGGTGGTCGAGCAGAAGCTGACCGCGATCCTGCGCCGCCTCGAGGGGCAAGGTCAGGACACCGAGCGCTTCCTGCCGAGCCCCCTCGTCCGCGAAGAGACCCCCGCCGAGGAGCCGCGGATCGAGCCCAACAGCGAGGCGGTCCCGACCGTGGCCGGGCTCGACCCGGCGGTCCTGGCGCATATCGAAGCCCTCTTCGCGGAGGCCGAGGCGGATCGGGCGCGGGCGCTGGCGCTCAAGGCCCTCCTCGACGAGCACGGGGTGTTCCGCGAGTACGAGGACCGCTTCCTGGACCTGTTCAAGCAAGGCAACTGAGGCGCTTCAAGGGGGGGAGGGCGGTGGTCCAGCCCGCTCTGCGACCGGGTCTCCGCGGCCGAGGGCCCAGGGGACCAGCTCCGAGCGGGAGTCAGTCAGCGCGCCGCCGGTAGCGCTCCAGCCCCTCCCGGAGCTCCCGCTCCAGCTTCTCGCGCAGATGCGGGAAGAAGCGGACGGCCTCTTCGACAGCCTCCTGGCCGAGCTCCTTCCGCCCGCAGCGGCCGAGGAGGTCGATCACGTCCTTGTAGACGTAGCGCCCTTGGTGACGCCAATCGCCGTGCTTGCGCCGCATGTAGCCTCCCGCCCGGAAGCGGCGCAGGGCCTCCTCTGCCTCGCGCGCAGCGGCGTCGAGGTCTCCCTTCGCGATCAGGGCCATGCTGTATTGCTTGTGGACCCAGGGGCTGAGGGGGTCGAGCCGCGCCGCCTCCTCGTGGAGGGCGAGCAGCTCCTCGGTCAGCTCCGCGTCGCGCGGGACGCACACCAGCAGGCCGCTTGCTCGGTTGACCGGCCCCAGTCCCGGGCAGCGGGTCCCCTCCTGCAGCAAGCGGCGGAGGGCCTCACGCTCCGGCAGCTGGCGACGGCCACGGTGGCCGAGGATGACGGTCGTCCGCAGGCGGGTGTAGTCGGCGAGGGGCCCGAGCTGATCGAGCCGGATCTCCCGGGCGAAGCACAAGCGCGCGATCTCGGCGTCGAGCTGGACGTAGGCCAGCAGGACGCGGCCGAACTGCAAGGGGGAGATCGTCGTGCCCAGGGCGAAGGCTTCGGCCAGGCGCTCGAGGAGCTCGATCCCGGGGCCGCGCGGGTCATTCAGGCGGAGGCCGGTCTCGCCGAGGGCCGCCAGGAGGTCCACCGTGCGCTGCGCATCGACCCAGTGCTGCAGCTGGTCGGGGCACACCCGCGCGATCGCTGCGACGACGTGTTCGACCAGGGGGTCGCAGCGAGGAGGTTCGCGGAGGGCTGCCCGCAACACCCCGAGCTGCTGGAGCAGGCCTTCGACGGCCTGCGGATCGGGCTCAGGGACGGCGCTACGGGCGTAGAGCCGGTCGCGCACGAGCGCTCGGGCGTCCGGCAGCCAGTCGCGCAGCTCGTCGCGCTCTGTCTCGAGGAGTGAGGCCAAGGCCTTGCCGCGCTCTCCCTGGATGGCCCGCCAGAAGCGGAGCGCCGCCTGCGCGCTCCGTCCTTCAGCGCCGTGCAGGCGACGCGCCCAGGGAGCCGCCGCGTCGGGGTCGCGGCGGATCAGGAGCCGGAAGAGCAGGCGGGCGGCGTCCGCGCTCGAGGGCCCCTCAGCGGTGGCGAAGCCCTCGAGGGCCGCGCGGAGCCCGTCGTCCGGGGCGAGCTTCGCCTGCAGGAGGGCCCTGGCTTGCAGGCCGGCCGCGGCCCCAGCGTCCAGGGAGCGAAGCTCGACGAGGAGGGGGGCCGGGTCCCTCCCCGAGGCCAGCGCGCGCTCTGCTCGTTCACGCAAGAGGAGCGCGCGGAGAGGGGGCGAGAGCTCGGGTCGCGGGAGCCCCTCGCTCGTCAAGAAGGGGGCGCAGCGCTCACCCAGCGCTGCCGGGAGGGCCGCGGGCCGGAGCGCGAAGGGGGAGGGGAGGGCGCCCCTCAGCTCGCGGGCCAGGTCCGCGCCTGGGTCGGGGCCCTCGCCCAGGAGCGCCAGGACCGCGAGTGCCAGGGCCAGCAGGAGGGCGGCCAGGCCGAGCAGGATCAGCGGCGCGCGGCTGGGCCGCTCAACGGGGCCGAGGTCGCTCTCCTCGATGCTGAGCTGCCAGCTGCTGAGCGCGGTCGCTAGCGCCCCCGCGTTGGGGAAGCGCTGCTGGGGATCGCCCGCGAGGGCGCGGTCCAGGAGGCGCCCGAGGCGCTCGTCCACGTCGGCCGCTGCGCTGGGTCGCTGCTCGGGGAGCGGCTGAGCGGTCAGGAGCCGAAACAGGAGGGCGCCGAGGGACCACACGTCGCTGCGCGCGGTGGGCTCACTCTGCGAGAGCTCGGGCGCCCGCTCGCTCGGCTCCAACGCAGCGGGGTCGGCGCAGAAGCGGCTGAGGAGCGGGCCCTCGGAACCTTCGCGCAGACAGGCTGCCTGCAGCGCGCCGTGGACGCCGCCTGCGCCGTGGACCTCGGCCAGGGCGTCCGCCAGCGGCTCCACCAGCGCGACCGCCCGCGCGGCCGGCAGGGGGCGAGCGGGCAGCGACCAGGCCCGCGGCTCCGCGAGGGGGAGCGCCCAGTAGGCCCAGGCCTCGTCCTGGCCCGTCCCGCGGACTGGCTCCAGGCGGGGGTGAGGGCAGAGGCGGGCCAGGGCCTCGCCGGTGCGCAAGAAGGCCTCGCTGCGGGCGCTGCCCGGCCGGATCAGGCGCAGCTCGACCTCCGGCCCCGAGGGGCCCCGGGCGCGGTAGCGCTCGCCGTAGCCCTCAGCCGGCAGGCGTTCGGTGAGGGAGAAGTCAGCGAGGGGAGCGAGGCTCACTCCGACTCGTCGGGGTCGTCCTTCGGAGCGTCCAGCTTGCCCTTCTTCAGCTCCTGGCTGATCTGCTCCCACTCGACGGCGGCCAGCTTGGCGCGCAGCTTCTCGTCGCTGAGGAGCGCGCGGACCTTCTTGTTGCGGATCAGCGAGGTGAAGTCGCGCGCCTCCCAGGCCTTGACCAGCTCAGGGTCCTTGCCCAGCTCTCGCACTGCCGGGTGCTCCCGGAGCGCCTTCAGGCGCGGATCGTTGGCGAAGCGCGCCAGCTCGGCGGGGTCCTTGGTCTGCTCGAGGTGCTGACCAATGGCCTTGATGTCGTCGACGCTCTTGGCGATCCGATACTCGGGGATCGTGTTGAGGAAGTTGCCCTCGACGTGCTCGACGAAGAAGCGGGCCGCGTAGCTGGCCTCGATGCTGCGGGCGAAGGTCGTGTCCCAGCCGCGCGCGCGGTCGGCGTAGAGCACGAGCGCGAAGAGCAGGTAGCCGGTCACGACGCCCTTCAAGAGCCCCAGGCCGGCTCCGAAGATCTTGTCGGACCAATAGAACATGCCCCGCTTGGAGGCGATCGGGTCCGTCAGCAGGGTCATGGGGCCCTTGCTGGTGTCC
>CALDQK010000949.1 GCA_937911525.1 uncultured bacterium | reverse complement strand
CTTGCTCAGGATCACGTGGACCGAGCGATAGGCGTCGTCGTTGGCCGGGATCGCGATGTCCACGCCGGTGGGGTCGGCGTCGGTGTCGATCACGCACACCGAGGGGATCCCCATCTTGTTGCACTCCTTGAGCGCGCTCTCCTCGCGGCGGGGATCCACGATCACCATCGCCTGGGGGAGCTTGGTCATGCGCCGAATGCCGTCGAGGTTGCGCATCAGCTTGCGCTTCTCGCGACGCATGAAGGAGATCTCCTTCTTGGTGTAGTCGACGAGCTTTCCGCTGCGCTCGATCTCCTCGAGCTCCTCGAGGCGGGCCAGCCGGCTGCGGATCGTGGCGTGGTTGGTCAGCGTGCCGCCGAGCCAGCGCTCCGACACGTAGTGCATGCTGCCGCGCTGCGCCTCCTGCTTGACCAGCTCCTTGACCTGGGGCTTGGTCCCGACGAAGAGGATCTCGCCGCCGCTGGCGGAGACGCGCTCGAGGAAGTTCACGCCGCGCAGCAGGCCGCGGACGGTCTGGCGCAGGTCGATGATGTGGATCTGGTTCCGCTTGCCGTAGATGTACGGCTGCATCTTGGGGTTCCAGCGGCTGCAGCGGTGGCCGAAGTGCACGCCGGCCTCGATGAGCTCCTGCAGGGTAACGATCGCCACGGTGGGCTCCTTCTGGGGGCGCGCTGACGGAGTGTCGTGAGCAGCGCGCCGGGCGGCAGCACTCGAAGTCTTGTCTGCACGATTCATCCACCCAGCCCAAACAAGAGGGCCCCGGTGAGGGGTGTGGGTGGCTCGAGCAGAACTGCCGTTCTCTGGGGTTCTATCTCTTGATTTGGACGTCTGTTGCGTAGAGCGAGTCCGCACGACGCAAGGGGCGGATTCTAGCCCAGCCTCAGGAGGCCATCAATCAAGGCGTCGAGGACGTCTTTGCACCTCCAAGCCTTTGTAGCCCTTCGGGTTGAGCCAGGGAACCCTGGACAGCGGGTGGGCGTAGTGGTCCGATACGGGCCGCTGTAGAACGCGATCCAGGAGGCCACGCGGGTGCGTTGGGTGTCGTTGCTGCTGCTGGTCGGGGCGCTCTGCGCCTGCGCCGCGCCCGAGGAGCCGGCGCCGGAGCCCGGCCCGCCCGAGCGCTCGGTCGCTCCTCCCTATCGCCCGCCCCCGGCTGCGGAGGAGGCCATTGAGCGACCCGAGCTCATCGCGCTGGCAGGCGCTCACCCTCCCGAAGAGGTGATTTCGCGCGTCGACCGCCATCCCCTCGCCTTCGAGCTCGATGAGCGCACCCTGCGGGAGCTCGAGGCGGAGCTCCCCGCCGAGGTCATGGACTACCTGCGCAAGCGAGCACGGGTGGACTGGGAGTCTCTCCGGGGCGAGGTCGACCCCGAGCAGGACCCGCCGAAGTAAGGATTGATGGGGTAGCAGAGTCCAAAATGGGTTTCTAGACTGCACCTTATGGGGAAGTCGATGCGGATCCGGATCCCAGGGCAGAAGCCCTGCAGGCTCGCACCTGGTGGTTGCCTGAAGATAGGCCGCCACGGAGATAACGATGTGGTCCTGGGCGGCGGGGCCGTGTCACGCTTTCACGCCGAGGTCCATTGGGACCCTGACGAGGACCGGCCTTACGTCCTCGACAAAGGCAGCGCGAACGGGGTCGAGCTCGACGGAGACCTCGTCGAGGGTCGGGCCTACATCATGGGCAACGACACCAACCTCGGGATCGGCAACCATCTCCTCCTCTTCAGCCTGGTAGGGAACGATCAGACCGAGCCCGCCAAGGCGGCGCTGCTCGAGTCGGGGGCCGTGACCGGCGACTCCAACGCGGCGATGGTCCGCCTCTTCAGCGACAAGGGCGCCAACGTCGAGGGCGAGTTCGCCAGCCCCAACCAGCTCCAGCGCGCGATGCGCTTGCTCGAGAACGACGCGCGCACCGGCACCCTGACCGTCACCACCGACGCTCGCTCCTACACCTTCACCCTCAGCCAGGGGCGCATCCTGCGCGGCGAGACCAGCGAGGGCGACGAGGGGAAGGACGCCGTCGACTACCTGTTGACCGAGGTCCGCGGCAGCTTCCGCTTCACGCGCGAGGTCGAGCCAGCCGAAGCCAACCTCGACCTCGCGCCGAGCGAGATCTTCCACTCGGCTTCGCAGGACACGACGCGGATGCAAGGGATCAACCGGCGGCTGTGATTCTGGTGGGGGCTGCGCCAGCTTAGGGCCCGGGAGGTTCGGTCGGCCAGCTCCGAGGGCGCCTGGAGAGGCCAGGTTGCGGCTAGTCCGCGCTCTCGAGCGCCTTCAGGCGCTGGTCCAGATCGCGCAGCCGGCGGCGCATCTCGGGGAGCTTGCGGATCACGGCCAGCGAGCGCTTGGCGACCTCGCCGGGCATGGCGGGGGAGCCGAGCATTCGCCCGCCGGGCGGCACGTCGGCGTGGACGCCGGCCTTGGCGCCGATCGCCGCGCCGTCACCGATCTTGACGTGGCCCGCGATTCCGGCCTGACCGGCGATCGTGACCCCGTGGCCGACCTGAGTCGTCCCGCTGATCCCCGCCTGGCTGACCACGAAGCAGCCCCGGCCCAGCGAGGAGCCGTGGCCCATTTGGACCAGGTTGTCGATCTTGGTCCCCTGCGAGACGCGGGTCTCACCCATGGCGGCCCGGTCGATCGTGACGTTGGCGCCGATCTCGACGTCGTCCTCGATCACGGCCTTGCCGATCTGGGGGATCTTGTAGTGCAGCCCCGTGCGCAGGTCGGGGGCGAACCCGAAGCCGTCGGAGCCGATCACCGCGCCGGCGTAGATATGGCAGCGCGAGCCGACCTCGCAGCCGTGGTGGACGACCGAGTTGGGGCCCAGCGTGGTGTCCGAGCCGACCTTGGCGCCCGCGCCCACATAGCTGCCCGGGTGGAGGTCGCTGCGATCGCCGACGACCGCGCCGGGGCCGACGTAGGCGAAGGGCATCACGTTGACGTCCGCGCCGAGGGTCGCGTCGGGGGCCACGAAGGCCTGTTCGCTCACGCCGCTCACGACCCGCTCGACGTGCGTCCAGTGGGTCAGCAGCTTGGCGAAGCCCATGTAGGGGTCGTCCAGGATCACCAGCGAGACGTGCTCGGGGCGCGGCAGGGCGGCCACCTCGTCGGACACGAGCACGGCGCCGGCCGCCGTCGTGGCGAGCTGGCGGATGTACTTCCGGTTCGAGATGAACGCGATCGCGCCGGCCTGTGCGCTCTGGATCGGCTCGATGGAGGTGATCTCGGTGGAGGGGTCCCCTTCGACCCGTCCCTCGAGCAGCTCGGCGATCTCGCCGACGCTCATGCTGGTCACGGCCATGTTGTTCCTCGCCCGCAGGCGCGCGAAAAGTAGCACGGATCGGGCCCTCGGCGAAGGCCGGGTGGGCTCCCCCCGGTCGCCTGGAATAGGGCTACACTCCGCGGCATGTTGCACGCGGTGATCCTCGCTGGCGGTTCCGGCACTCGCTTCTGGCCTAGTTCCCGGCGGGACCGGCCCAAGCAGCTCCTCAGCCTCGCTGGGAGCGCGACCCTCCTCGAGCAGACCTACGAGCGGATCGCCGGCCTGAGCGAGAGCGCGGTGGTGGTCACGAGCGAGGACCTCGCCCCCGGCGTCCGCGAGCAGCTGCCCGAGGTGGAGCTGCTCCTCGAGCCCGAGCGGAGGGACACGGCGGCGGCGATCGGCCTGGCGGCCGGGGTGCTCAGCGCCCGCGACCCCGAGGCGGTCCTCGTCGCGACCCCCGCCGACCACGTCGTCCGGCCGGCCAGCCGCTTCCAGCGGGCCCTGCGGGAGGCGGCCGCGCTCGCGCAAGAGAGCGGGGCCATCGTGACCTTCGGGATCCCGCCCCAGAGCCCGCACACCGGCTACGGCTACATCGAGCGCGGGGCCGAGCGCCGCCACGAGGGGCGCCTCAGCGCCAACGAGGTGGTCCGCTTCCGCGAGAAGCCGGACCAAAAGACCGCTGCCGGCTACCTCGAGGCGGGGACCTTCCTCTGGAACAGCGGCGTGTTCGTGGCCACGGGCAAGACCTTCATGGGCGAGCTGGCCCGCTCGCTGCCGGACCACCACTCCGCGATCCAGCGGATCGTCGCGGCCTGGGGCTCTCCTGACCAGGAGCGGGTCTTGCGGGAGGAATACGGCAAGGTCGAGAAGATCTCGATCGACTACGGGGTCATGGAGCGCGCCGAGCGGGTGCTGGTCCTCGAGGTCGACTACGAGTGGAGCGACGTCGGCTCCTGGGCCGCGATCCCGCCCCTGCACGAGGCCGACGAGGAGGGCAACGTCGCCCTCGACGCCCCGGTCGTGACCCTCGACAGCCGCGACTGCCTGGTCCAGGGCGATGGGCGGCTGGTGACCCTGATCGGCCTCGAGGGCCTGGTCGTTGTCCAAACCCGCGACGCGACCCTGATCTGCCCCCGGGAGCGGGCGGAGGAGGTCAAGCAGCTCGTGGTTCGCCTCGAGGAGCGCGGGCTCGACGACTACGTCTGATCCCGATCCCGAGCTTGCAACGGGGCGCCCCCCTGCTAGAGTCGTCGCCGATCGCAGGGGTTACGCCGTCACGACGGTTGGAGTTAGCACCCCTCGATAACCCAAGCGCGAACCAACCATCGCTCCAACCGGGTTCTAGCTCCCTCTCCACGGCTCCTCGACGGGTGAAGTGGCGAGCGCAGGACGCGAGGAGACGAGAGAGAACGACATGACGACCGCCGCTCAGGAAGCCACCGCCCGCCAGGAGATCATCGAGAAGTTCCGCACCCACGAGGGTGACACGGGCTCGGCTCAGGTCCAGATCGCGCTCCTGACCTACCGGATCAACCACATCAACGAGCACATGAAGGCGAACAAGAAGGACCATCACACCCAGCGTGGTCTCCTCAAGCTCGTTGGCCGCCGCAACCGCCTCCTCCGCTACCTGAAGAACACGCAGGAAGAGGCCTACAAGAAGCTGATCGGCGAGCTCGGCCTGCGTAAGTAGTCCGCGTCCCGAACTCGGTCTTCGACCCAACCAATAGCATCACGGCCCCTCCTGCCACGATTCCCGGCTCTCCGGCCCGCCCGCGCTGCGCGGCGAGGGAGAAGTCATCGCTGGCGCGGAGGGGTCGCTGCGTTGCTGACCACTCAACAACACGAAAAGAAGTGATCGAAGGCGCGATCACCGGCGGGCGCCGCTCCCATGGTGGGAGGGCCCCCGCCCCGTGCTCGACGCCATGAGGAGTATCCGTGCCTAATCCAGCTCAGTCCCCCGTCTCCGTCAGCTGCGAGCTCGGCGGCAAGACCCTGACCATCGAGACCGGCCGTATCGCCCGCCAGGCGCACGGCTCGGTCACCATCCAGTACGGCGAGACCGTCGTCCTGGTCACCGCCGCCACCGGCCCCTCGCGCCCTGGCCAGAGCTTCTTCCCGCTCACCGTCGACTACCGCGAGAGCACCACGGCGGCCGGCAAGTTTCCCGGCGGCTTCTTCAAGCGCGAGGGTCGCCCCTCGACCAAGGAGATCCTGGCCGCTCGCTGCATCGACCGCCCGATCCGTCCCCTGTTCCCGGACGGGTTCATGGACGACGTCATGATCAGCTGCCTGGTGTGGTCCTTCGACAACGAGCACGACCCCGACGTGCTCGCCATGATCGGCGCCTCGGCCGCGCTCTCGATCAGCGAGATCCCCTGGGCCGGCCCGATCGGCGCCTGCCGCGTGGGCCGCGTCGAGGGCAAGCTCGTGATCAACCCGACCTACGAGCAGCGCGAGGAGAGCGACCTCGACCTCGTGATGGCCGCCAGCAAGGACGCGATCACCATGGTCGAGGCCGGCGCTGACGAGCTGGCCGAGGACGAGATGATCGACGCGCTCTTCGCCGGTCACGAGGCCTGCACGGTCGCCGCCAAGCTGATCGACGAGCTCGTCGAGAAGGTCGGCCCGATCCAGAAGCAGGAGTGGACCCCGCCCGCCGAGAACGAGGAGCTCAAGGCCAAGGTCTTCGGCTACCTCGACAAGGTGATGGAGGTCAGCAACACCCCCGGCAAGCACAACCGCAAGGCGGCGATCAGCAAGGTCCGCGACCAGGTGATCGAGGAGCTGACCGCCGGGATCGAGGACGAGGCCGAGCTCAAGGCGACCACGTCCGAGATCAAGGGCTTCTACGAGAAGCTCAGCAAGCAGGCGATCCGCCAGCGGATCCTCCAGCACAAGGTCCGCGACGACGGCCGCGACTCCAAGACGGTGCGCCCGATCCACATCGAGGTCGGCGTGATGCCCCGCACCCACGGCTCGGTGCTCTTCACCCGCGGTGAGACCCAGGCCATGGTCTCGCTGACCCTCGGCTCGGTCATGGACGACCAGCGCGTGGAGGGCCTGACCGAGCCCACCCGCAAGAAGTTCATGCTGCACTACAACTTCCCCAGCTACTGCGTGGGTGAGGCTTGGCCCAACCGCGGCCCCAAGCGCCGCGAGATCGGCCACGGCGCCCTGGCGGAGCGCTCGCTCCAGCCGCTGGTCCCGCCCTTCGAGGAGTTCCCCTACACGATCCGGATCCGCAGCGACATCACCGAGTCGAACGGCTCGAGCTCCATGGCGTCGGTCTGCGGCGGCACCCTGGCCATGATGGACGGCGGCGTGCGCATTCGTCGCCCGGTCGCTGGTATCGCCATGGGCCTGATCAGCGAGGGGGACACCAACGTGATCCTCTCGGACATCCTCGGCAGCGAGGACCACGCCGGCGACATGGACTTCAAGGTGGCCGGCACCCAGAAGGGCATCACCGCGCTCCAGATGGACATCAAGATCGACGGCCTGACCCGCGAGCTCATGAGCGAGGCGCTCGAGCAGGCGCGCGAGGGTCGGATCCACATCCTGAAGGAGATGCTCTCGGCCCTGCAGGCGCCGCGTGAGGACCTCAGCGACTGGGCCCCCAAGATCGTCCAGGTCCCGATCGACGTCGAGAAGATCGGCGCCCTGATCGGCCCCGGCGGCAGCGTGATCCGCAAGCTCCAGGAGGAGACCAACACCAAGATCGGCGTCGAGGAAGACAAGGCCCTCGCCGTGATCTCGGGCGGCCCCGACGCCAAGATCGAGATGGCCGAGCAGCTGGTCCGCGCCCTGACCTCGACCCCCGAGGTCGGCGCGCGCTACACCGGCCGCGTGGTCAGCATTCGCGACTTCGGCTGCTTCGTGGAGCTGATGCCGGGCCTGGAGGCCCTGTGCCACGTCTCGGAGCTCTCGACGGGCTACGTCGAGTCGGTCGAGGACGTCGTCAGCATGGACCAGGAGATCGAGGTCGAGGTGATCAACGTCGACCAGCAGGGTCGCCTCAAGGTCAGCAAGAAGGCGGTCGATATCGCCGAGGGCCGCGCCGAGCCCGAGCCCGAGCGCAGCGACGGCGACCGTGACGACGACGGCGAGGGCGGCTCGCGCGGTGGTCGCGGTCGCGGTGGTGACCGTGGCGGTCGCGGTCGCGGTGGCGACCGTGGCGGTCGCGGTCGCGGTGGTGACCGTGGCGGTCGCGGCCGCAGCGGAGACCGCGGCGGTCGCGGCGGACGCCGCCGCGAGGGCAGCGGCAGCCGCTCCAGCGACTAGTTCGCGTCCAGCCCGGTTGCACTCGGACGGGTCGGAGCTTTGCTCCGGCCCGTCTTCATGTACGCCAGGCTGCGTTCGTTTCCTCGACCCGCTCGAGTGGGCAACATCTGCCCGTCGTCCCACACGCG
>CALDQK010000948.1 GCA_937911525.1 uncultured bacterium | reverse complement strand
ACAAGGAGCTCTCGCCCACACATCAGAGCGAAAGCGTAAGGGGCTGGTGCGCAACTATTCTCGAGGCGTAAGAGATCACACCTCCCGCAGCACCAGCCCCTGGTGCTTTCGCGGGCCCCAGATGGGGGTCTGGGGGGCGCAGCCCCCCAGGAATACAACTGCTCCCGGCGGGGGTCGAACCCGCACTGGACCGATTTTAAGTCGGTTGTCTCTGCCAATTGGACTACGGGAGCCTAGGGGCGCAGGTTAGCGCGGCGAGCGACCAGCAGTAAGAGCACCAGCGCCAGCCAACCCAGCGACCCCTGAGGACCTTCGCTGGTGTCGCTCGTGAGGCTGCAGTCGCTCTTGCTGCGGCTGCCCCCGGAGCCGGCCACGGGGGTGGTGCTGGCGACGGTCACCTGGAGGCTGAGGGCGGCTTCGCTGGTGTCGCCGTAGGCGCCGAGGTTGACTCGGCCGCCGTGGGGCTGGCGCTCGCCCGAGACGGTCTGCTCGGGGTCGCCGGCGTCGACGGTCGGCGAATCGCTCTCGAGGCGGAAGTCGCGCAGGTCCACGCTCACGAAGCGCGGCTCGAGGGCCCGCTCGGTGGCGGAGGGCTGGCAGCCCTCGTGGTCGCGCACGGTGTTGCCGGTGATCGAGCTCCAGCTGACCTCGACCGAGGCGCCGCTGGCGCAGGTCAGGCCGACCTCGTTGCGGTTCACGAGCGCGTGGCGGAGCTTCAGGGTCGAGCTCTCCTGCGCCACGACCCCGCGCTTGGCCCGGACGACGGTCACGAACTCGGCCTCGACCGTGGAGGCGTCCTGGACGACGAGGCCGTCGTCGACGTCGTAGATCAACACGTTCCGCAGCGTGACGTGGTTGCCCGCGTTGACCTCGATCCCGCTCTGGCCGCCGTGGAGGGAGAGGCCGCTCAGCTCGACCGCCTCGCTCGCGCTGGTCGCGCTGCCTCCCGTCGTGGCCGCGGCCGCGACCTGAGGCTGGCCCCCGCGGGTGCCGATTCGGAACACGGGGAAGCCGGGGTCTCCCTGGATTCGGCTGAGGCGGCCGGCGCCGCGCAGGCGCACCCCGGGCGGGATCGAGACGGTCCCGCGCAGGCGGAAGGTGCCCGCGGCGAGCGAGATCAGCTGGCCGCGCTTGGCCTGCCGGAGCGCCTCGACGAGGCTGGCCACGGCGGCGCCGTTGACGCGGACCTGCGGCTGGGGCGTCGCGCTGATCTCGGCCGGCGTGCTCTGCTTGCCGAGGCGGGTCTTGGACCACACCCGGAAGTCGTAGCTGCGGGTCTCCTCCAGGCCCTCGATCCGGTGGCGGAGCACGGCGCCGACGTCGAGGGGGGTCGAGAAAGCGCTCGAGCCCGTCAGGCGGTAGGCGACGAGGTAGCCGGTCACGTAGTCGCTGGCGCTCGCGTCCCAGACCAGCTCGACCGAGGTCCGATCGGCGTTGCCGACCAGGTTCTGAGGCGGCTGGGGGACGAGGGACACCTCGAGGGTCGCGGCGGCGGACCAGGGCGAGAGGGCGCCCTTGGGGTCGCGCGCGCGGACGCGCCAGGTGTAGGTCCGGTCGGAGAGCAGGTCGCCCGAGACCTCCCAGCTGGTCGTGCCGGGGGCGAGCGTCGCGCTGAAGTCGGCGTCGAGGAGGACCTCTCCGTCGTCGTCGATGCGGACCTCGTAGCCGAGCGCGGCGGGCGCGTCGTCGGGGTCGGCGGGCGCGGTCCAGCGCAAGGTCGGGCGGGGGTCGAGGTCGAACACGGTCCCCGACGCGATCGCCGGCGCGGGCGCCGCGGGCGGGCGGTTGCCGCCGAGGGCGCGCACGTCGACCACGCCGGCTGAGGTGACCCAGGCCTGCAGGGTGTTGGCCAGGGCGGGCGAGGAGGCCGAGGCCCAGCGCTCACCGGCGCCGCGCTGGAAGCTCGTGACCGCGCCGCCGTCGCCGGCCCGGCGGAACTCGACCTTGGCGCTGAGCGAGGAGGAGAGCGTCACGTAGGCGGTCGCGCCGTCGCTGAAGCCGACCGGCGAGGGGCAGAGCCCGTAGGGCGGGACCGTGGCGAGGTTGGTCACGGTCTGGGTGGCGAGGTCGTGCGTCCAGCTCACGCTGCGGGCCACGGGGTCGACCCCGTAGACGCGCTCGCGCGAGGTGTAGGTGTCGGCCACGTACCACACCTGCTGGGTGTCCAGGGTGTAGTCGTAGCGCAGGTGGCACACCACGCGTCCGCCGCTCAAGGTCGGGGTCGCGGTCGAGATCTGGGTGCCCATCCGCGCCCACGCCGGCCCGGGCGGGCTGGGGTCGCTCAGCGCCACGGTCCAGTTGTCGCTGGCCCACTTGGTCGCGTCGACGTCGACGCGGTAGAGGCGGTTGTCCTCGCCGCCCGGGAGGAGGTAGACCGAGTCGCCCTCGATCACGGGCGCGCTCAGGTAGACCCGGCCGCCGGTCGGAAACACCCAGGCCTGCCCACCGTCGCTGAGGCGGCGCGCCTCGTAGCGGCCATCGTTGGTGCCGACCACGACCAGGCCCGAGCCAATCGCGGGCGCGGAGTAGGCGACCTGCGCCAGCTCCACCGTCCAGCGCAGGGAGCCGTCGGTGACGTCGAAGGCGCTCAGGGTCTGGCTGGGGAAGCCCTGGCTGGCGACGAGGGTGTCGCCGCTGATGGCGAGCGCAGCGCGCGGGCCGCCCCTGGCCTTCTGGCGCCAGAGCTCGGCGCCGCTGGCCAGGGACAGGCAGACCAGGTGGCCCTGGCCGAGGTTGATCACGACTCGCCCGCGGCCCGCGGCCGGGGTGGCGGTCAGGTCGCTGCCGCCCAGGGAGGTCGTCCAGAGCGGCGCGCCGGTCTCGGCCGCGAAGGCCCGCGCGCTGCCCTGCTCGTCGACGACGACGAGCACCCCCTCGCTGATCACGGCGCCCGCGCGGGTGGCCTGCCCGGTGCTCTGGCTCCAGGCGACGCCGACCGCGGGCGAGAGGGTCTCTCCGCTGGCGCCGCTCCGTGTGGCCTGGCCCGCGAACTGGGGCCAGTCGTCGGCGAGGGCGAGGCTCGGCGTCAGGAGCAGGCCTGCTCCCAGCACCGCCGCTGCGCTGACTCGTCGCGCGCTCGTCCGGGCTCGGCTCACTTGGTGGCCTTCCTCTCCAGCTCGCTCAAGGCCCAGCGGGCATTCTCCACCACGGAGCGGCTCGTGTCTCCGAGGCAGGCCCGGAACACGGGCGCCAGGCTCGCGTCCCGACGCCGGCCTAGCTCGCGCAGGGCGAAGGCGCGCACTCGCCCGTTGTTGTCGCGCAGGAGCGCGAGCAGCTGCTCGCGCCCGTCGGGGGCGTCGCGCAGGCTGCGCGCCCCGTGCAACACCCCCTGGCGGCGGTTGCGAAGGATCGAGTCACGCCACTGGGTCGCGAGGGGCGGCAAGCCGGGCGGCGGCGCCAGGGTCGGACGATCGGCCGGCGGGGGCGGCTCGACGACCTGCGCGGCGGAGGGCGCCGGCTCGAGCGCGCGCGAGGGGGCCGGGAGCGCGAGCGAGGAGGGCGCCCCTTCGCTCGGCTGGCCAAACTCCTGCGCGAGGGCGGGCTCGCTCGGCGCCTCGTCGTCGCTGAGGAGCGCCACGGCGCCGACGCCCAGGCCGGCCGCCACGACCGTCACGCCAGCCAGCTGGAGGTGATAGCGGCGTAGACGTCGCGGGGTGGGGGTCTGGTTCACGCTACCTCCCTTCATGTGCTGGCTCCAAGTCATTGGCACGTGACCAGTTGAGTGTGGTCAGTCGGGGCCGAAGCTGCAAGGTTCAGGATCGGACGCACAGAGCTGCGACGGCCGCCACGCTGCGCTCGAGCCCGGCGAGGGCCAGTCGGTGGGCAGGAGCCTGCGCGCAGAGGGCGGTCAGGCGCGCCAGATCGTCGCCGCGCGGCGTTCGCTGGAGCTGGCGGGCCAGGGCCGCGGCGGCGGCCGCGGGGCCGACGGGCTCGGGCGCTTCGGCGTCGCGCTGAGCGCTGAGGAGCAGCACCTGCTCGACCTCGACCTCGCGCGCGGCGTCCGGCGACCACACCACGTCGACCCGCTCGCCCGCAAGGGTCCGCTCGAGGGTCAGCGCGCGGGGGAAGCCCTGGGCGCGCGCGCCCTCACGCAAGAAGGCGTGCTCTTCGCCCAGGTAGGTCCAGCCACGCTGGATCAACGCCCAAGCCAGCGAGCTCTTGCCGGCCCCCGAGTCGCCCGCGAGCAGGACGCCGCCCTCCCCCCCGGGTCGCGCGACGAGCGCGGCGTGCAGCGGGGTCCACGGGGTGCGCGCGACCAGCTCGGCGTAGAGGGTCAGCTCCAGCTCGACCAGCAAGCCCGTGGCGTCGGGAGGGGTGGCCCGCGAGCGACCGCACACGACCAGGCGCGGCTGCCGGGGTCGAAAGAGGGCGTCCAGGACCAGCTCGCTCCGGCGCGGCCAGCGCTCGAGCCAGTGCCAGCGGTAGAGGAGGGCGCGCAGGGCGACCGGGTCGTCGCTCCGCAGCGTGAAGGGCACACCGCCCGCGCGCGCCCGTAAGACCCGCTGGAGTCGGCTCAGGCGGGAGGACAGGGGACGAGGGGGGCGCAGCGTCCTGGGGCGCAGGCCCGGAAGGGGCCGCAGCGGTTGACGTAGGGCGGGCAGCCGCTCTGAGCCAGCGCGTCCTTGCCGAGGAAGAAGGACGCCAGCACGGCGGGGGCCACGTAGGCGCCCCCCGCGAGGAGGAAGCGCCGGCGGGCGCGGTCGACGTCGTCTTCGGAGGGCGTGTCGCTCACTCCCTCACTATAGAGAGCCGGTCGGGCCTCGGCGAGGGCTCCCGTCAAGAAGCCAGCGCCCCCGCGACCTCCTCGGCCCGGGGCCGCCCGCTGGCTTGCTTTTCCAAGCAGCGCAGCAAGAGGGCCTCGAGCTCGGGCGCGAGGTCTGGGACCAGCGCGCGCGGCGCCGGGGGCGGGTCCAGCAGGACCTGCTTGAAGAGGGCGGTCGGCGAGCGCGCCACGAAGGGCGGGCGCCCGCAGAGCGCGCGGTAGGCGACCGCTCCGAGCGAGTAGACGTCGGCGGCCGGGCCGACCTCGGCGCTCCCCTCGACCTGCTCGGGGGCCATGTAACGCGGGGTGCCCATGATCTGGCCGGTCGCGGTCAAGCGGGTCCGGCCGTCGACCTCCAGGGCCAGCCCGAAGTCGAGCAGGACGGGCCGCGCGTCGGCGTCGATCATCACGTTCGCGGGCTTCACGTCCCGGTGGACGACCCCGCGGGCGTGGGCGTAGGCCAGCGCCTCGGCCAGGCGCCGCACGACCTCGAGCACCCGGGGGCGCGTCGGCTCGTCGGCCAGCCAGGCCTCCAGGGTCTGGCCGCGCACGAGCTGCATCACGTAGTAGGGACGGGGCGGCGCCTCGACGACCTCGTGCACCACGGCGATCCCCTCGTGCTCGAGGCGGGCCATGGCGCGGGCCTCGCGCGCGAAGCGCCGCAGGGACTCGGCGTCGGCGGCCGCGCCGGCCAGGACCTTGAGCGCGACCTCGCGCTCGAGGCGCGGGTCCCAGGCGCTCCACACCACGCCCATTCCGCCGCGGCCGAGCTCTTCGCGCAGCTCGTAGGGGCCGAGGCGGGACGGCGCCTCGAGCGCTGGGGGCGCGGGCTGGAGCGTGGTCTCGCCGGCTGGCGGCGGGGACTGGGTCGCAGAGCCCGTGGCGGCGGGGGTGCCGAGCACCCCGCGCCAGAGGAGGTCGAGCAAAGCGTCCTGGGTCGGGCCGCGCTCGAGCCATTCGCTGACGCTCTCGGCGCCGAGCGAGAGCTGGACCAGGTCGCGCGCGGCGGCCTCGTCGAAGGTCGCGTCCGACCCCTCGCGGCGGAGGGGGGCGTGAAAGCGGGTGCGGAAGCGCTCGAGGGTCAGCCCCAGCCAGGGGCGGGGGAGCTTCTCGCGCAGGGGGGAGCGGAAGAGCAGGCCCGCCAGGGTGGTCGCGCGCGGCTCCTCGGCGCGGAGCCCTTTGCGCAGGGCCTGGAGGGCGCGCGAGGCGAGCGAGACCGGGTTCTTGACCTCCTCGCCGCCGCACCACAAGCGGAGCTCGTGGGCGGCAGGCCGCCCGCCTGGCTCGTCGAGGAGGGCCTCGCCGATCGTCTCGCCCCAGGGCCGCAGCGGCGCCAGGAGCAGGCGGGCGAGCTCGCCCTCGACCAGGTCGACCAAGCGGGCGATCCGCGCGGCGGGGGGGGCGTCGGCGGCGATCGCGTCCAGCGCCGCGCGCACGTCCGGCGGGAGGGGAAGCTCGCTGCCGGGGCCCCGCGCGCTCACGACGCTAGCGGGTCAGGAGCTGAGCTGCGCGGCTCCAGTCGGTGCGCAGCTCCGCCATGCGCGCGCTCCGCTGGGCGCTGGAGTCGAACTCGATCGCCCGCAGCTCGCGCAAGGTGGCGTAGGCGACGCGGACCAGGCCGGCGCGGCTGATGCGCTGGCGCTCGTAGGCCAGGGCGGCCGCCCCGAGGTAGGTGTCGAACGCGTAGACGCCAGCCTGGGCGAGGGCCGCGCGAGCGGGCCCGTCGAGGCCCTTGACGTCGTGGATCAGGCCGAGGTCGAGGCCCTCGGAGCGCGCGGCGCGCGCGAAGTCCGCGTCGCCCTGACCGCTGTCGCCGACGAACACGAAGCCGTATTCGGGGTAGAGAGCGCGGTAGCGGCGGAACTGGGCCAGCTTCTCGGCGGCCATGGCGTCGTGGCTGGCGACCCCCTTCAGGCTGCCCTCGAGGAGCGGGCCTTCGGCGAAGCCCATCAGCTTCAGCTGGAGGTGGGTCGCGTCCTCGATCAGGTCGGGGCGCGCGCTGAGGAAGCCGACGTCGCCCAGGGCGTCCGGCTGGGCGGCAGGGCCGCGGTCGAGCTCGGCCAGGAAGGCCCGGGCTCCGGGGTAGACCGTGAAGCGCGGGTAGCGCGCGTCGTTGAGGCTGGAGTAGACCGTGTCGTCGATGTCGCTCAGGACCTTGACCTGGCTGGTCTGGCCCGAGTGCGCCGCGAAGTGGCGCAGGAGCTCGCGGCGGCGGGCGCGGGAGTCGATGTCGGCGTGGACCAGCTGGAGCAGGTCGCGGTGGTCCCCGCCCAGGTCCACCTGGCGCTTGAGGTCGCGCAGCGCCGCGCCCCGGGTGGCGAGGAAGATGTCGACCACGGCCCGCTCGTCGGCGCCGTCGGTGTCGCCATCCTGGAGCGCGTCGATCACCTGGGCGCGGGTGGCGACCGAGAGGTCGGCCACGCGGTCCCTGCTGAGCAGCTGGTAGAGCGCGCTGAGGTGGTCGGGTCCGAACACGCGGTCGTCGAAGTCCTCGATCACCTCCTCGAGGTCGAGCCGGGCCACGACCGCGTCGTAGTCGGCGGCCGAGAGCCCGCGCAGGAGCGCGAGGATTCGCGCTTCGTCGTGGCGGTCCGTGTGACCGGCGAGGAGGCGGTCGATCTGGCGGAGGGTATCGCTGACCGCGGCGTTGACCCCGCTCCGCCCCATCAGCCGACCGCTCGCGCCGGTCCGCGGCTGAGCGAGCGCGGGGGCAGCGAGGGCGCAGGTCAGCAACAGGCAAGGTCCGAGCGAGCGGCGCAGGTCCATGAGGGTCTCCTGGGGTGGCGGAAAACAAGCCCCGGGCCCAACGTAAACCCTTTGGAGCTAGCGCTTCGGTGTCAGCTTCCTCCCGTCAGCGAGCCCATTGTCAGGAATCGGGAGGACAGGCCGAGGCGAGTCGTGCAGGAGCCTCGAGGCTCATGCAGGC
>CALDQK010000947.1 GCA_937911525.1 uncultured bacterium | reverse complement strand
GTCGGGGCCGTAGCTGTCGGAGAGCTCGAGCACGAACCCGCCGCTCGAGGTGCTGACGAAGCCGCTCGAGTTGCTCGCCCCGCCGCGGGGCAGCTCGCTGAACACGGGGGGGAGCACGGCCAGGGGGTCGTTCTCGTCGCGCCAGCTGAACACGCGCTCGAAGGCGCGGGTCAGGAGCTCGAACTCGCGCTCGCGCCCGCAGAGCTCGCCCGAGGAGACGAACTCCAGCACCGCCTCGCGCGGCTCGATCGCGAAGTCGCGCTCGTAGATCTCGCTCAGCGCGGTGATCACCTCGTTGCCGCCGGCGTAGCGCCCGCTGGGGTCCTTGGCCAGCAGGCGCAGGATCAGCGAGCTCAGCCGCCGGTCGAGCTTGGGCGCGATCTCGCGCGGGTTGGGCGGGTCCTCGCCCACGACCTTGCGGACCACGTCCAGGTTGGTGCTCCCCTTGAAGGGCAGCTGGCGGGTGACGCACTGAAAGAGGGTCACGCCGAGCGAGTAGAGGTCGGCGCGGTGGTCGACCGGGAGGTGGCGGGCGACCTCGGGGGCCAGGTAGCTGACCGTGCCCTTGACCACCTCGAGCGCGTCGTCGACCCGCTGGGCCGCGAGCCCGAAGTCGATCAGCTTGACCAGGGGCTGGCCCTCGTGCTCGGTCACGAGCACGTTGGCCGGCTTGATGTCGTAGTGAATGATCTCGCGCGAGTGGATGTACTCCAGCCCGCGGCAGATCTGGGCGATCAGGCCGGCGAGCTCGACGCCGGACATGCTGGCGGTGACCTCGAGCAGGTCGCGCCCCGCGATGTACTCCGAGGTGAAGAACACGTCCTGTGTGCCCTCGATCACGCCGAAGTCGTAGACCTTGGCCACGTTGGGGTGGCTGAGCCGGGAGAGGGTCAGGAACTCGTGCTCGAAGTGGGCCAGGTCCTCGACCCGGCGCGCCGCCGGGGGGAAGCTCTTGAGCGCGACCTGATCCCCGCTCTGGCGGTCGACGACCAGGTAGACGGCCCCCATGCCGCCCTGGCCGACGCGGCGGATCACCTCGTAGCGGTCGTTGAGCACACGCCCCGCCTCGGCGTCGGCGGGGGGCAGAGGCGCGGTCGTGTCGGAGGAGGGGTCCACGGTGGGCTGAATCTCGCACCCGCGAGGGACATTCGCCAGGCAGGGCTCGCGGCGCTCAGCCAGACCCGAGGGGGGCGCGCCGGCGCGCGCGGGCAGCTCGCTGGCCCTCAGTGCGTAGCCGGCGGGATCGCCGGGGCTGCTCCCCCACGCGAGGGCCAGGGCGAGGCTGACGCCAGCCACCAGCAGGCCCAACCCCAACCGGCCGCGCGAGGGCTTGGGGGCCAGCTCGAAGCCAGCCGGCAGCGGACGCCACAGCACGCTCAGCCCCGCCAGCGCGGCCAGGGGCAGGCAGCTCGAGACCAGCGCGGGCCCCCAGCGCAGCGCCCGCGCGAAGGCTGGCGGGAGCTGGCTCGGGTCGAGGCGGCCCGCCAGCATGGCCCCCAGACCGAGCGCCAACCCCAGGGGTGCGGCGGCGCGGGACCACAGGGCCCAGGTCGGGCGCTCGTGCGCAGCCCACAGCTCCGCGGCCAGGAGCCACAGGGCCGCGAGGCCCAGCAGCCCCCCCGCGGCCGCGAGGAAGGCCAGGCGCTCGTAGGTCACCCCGATCGCGCTGGAGTGCTCGAGGGCGATCCCCGCCCCGGCTCCCAGCGCGAAGCAGGCGCAGAGCGAGCGAGAGAGGAGGGGCGCCCTCGCGCGGCGAACCCGGCCCAGGCGCAGCAGCCCGCACGCGCCCAGACCCCAGCCCCAGGAGTCGGGCAGCAGGTCGAAGGTGTCGCGGTAGACCAGGTCGACCCCCAGCCAGAGCAGGCCCCCGAGCAGGAGCAGGTAGGCCGCCCTCTGGGTGCGCTCGGGCCCTTCGTTCTCCCAGCGGGCGAGCCCGGCCAGGAGCAGCAGGGGCAGCAGGTAGCAGAGCAGGACTCGCCCCCCGAGGCCGCGGTCCCACTCCGGCCAGTCGCGGACCCGGCTTCGGTCGCGGAACCAGGCGGGCAGCGGGTGGGTGCCAGCGAGGGCGTCCAGGCGACCCACCAGCCGGGGGCGGCGCGCGAGCTCGTCGGGACCGACCCGCTCGGCCGCGACCAGGACGCGCGCAGGGTCGTCGGCGTGCGCCTCCTGCCGCCAGAAGGCGGGCGCGAAGCCCTCCGGCGGCTCGACCCCGGCCGGGTCGGGCCAGGCGCCCAAGCGCAGGAGCGGCGCGCGCGCGCGAGGATCGCGCTCCGCCAGGGCCGCGAGCGCTGCGCGCGTCTCCGCGCGCTGCGCGGGGAAGGCCGAGAGCCAGAAGCAGCCCGCGCGAGGGTCCTCGCCGGCGAGGGTCTCGGCGGCGATCTGCTCCCACTCGAGGTCCGCGGGGAAGCCGAGGGCCAGGGCGACCCACAGCTCGGAGCGCGACTCTGGGCTCGACTCGGCCAGGACGAGCAGCCCGCGAGGGGCGCCGTGAGCCACCCTCTGGGTCCCCACGACCATCCAGCTCGCGCTCACCTGGACGCCTGCCGGCGAGCGACGAAGGGAGACGACCAGCGGCTCGCGCTCCGCGGGGCTGAGCCCGCCGAAGACCAGCGCAGGGGGCGCCCACTCGACCCGCGCCCGGAGGTGGCCCTTCGTGAGCGGCCAGCGGAGGCTCTGCTGGACGTAGGAGCTGGGCGTGTAGCGCCGGACCGGGTCCAGGCGTTCGAGCCCCAGCCGGAGCTCTCCCTCGCTCAGCTGGGGCCGCACCTCGGCCAGGACCTCGCACTCCGCCCCGCGGCTCTGGACCACCGCGACCCGGAGGGGATCGGCGAGCGCGCTCGCAGCCGAGAGCCCGATCACCGCCAGGGCGAGGATCAACTGCCGGGCGCGCACCTCAGCGGTAGCGGAAGCAGTCGCCGCAGTAGACCGGGCGACCGGTCTCGGGCTCGAAGGGGAGCAGGGTCGAGGCCCCGCAAGCCGAGCAGGTGGCCGGGAAGCCCTCCTCTGCGTCCCAGGCCGCTTCGCCGGGCGCCGCCTGGCGCGCCTTCTTGTGCGCGTCGCGGCAGCCGGGGCAGCGCTTGGGCGGCGGGAACTCGCGCTTGGCGTAGAAGCGCTGCTCCCCGGCGCTGAACTCGAAGGCGTCCCCGCACTGCTCGCAGCTCCGCTCGCTGGCCTTCATCAGGACGCAGCCTGCGCTTGCTCGGGGGCCGGCTCCGGCTCGATCCCCGTGCACTCAGCCAGGAAGGCCAGGGGGACCTCGACGTCGGCGAGCAGCCGCCCGCGCAATCCGCCGAAGGGCCCGCGGGTCCAGGGGACGTGGCCGAAGTTCCAGTCCGCGGTGCGGATCGCCGACACCCAGTCGTCGCGCCCGACCTCCTCCCCGCCGCGCGCCACGCAGGCCGCGCGCGCCAGCAGACAGATCAAGGGGTATTGGCGCAGCAAGAGCCCCAGCGAGGGGAGCACCTGCTCGAGCTGAAAGCTGCCCGCGAAGAGGAAGCGCCCGGTCAGGTTGTTGAGGAAGTAGCGGGTCAGGGCGCCGTCGGCTGCGGGGTCCGCGGGGTTGGCCGGAGGCCCCTTGCGGCGGACCTCGCCCAGGACGGCTGGCTTCTCGCGCCCCACGCAGCGCACCACGCCGGTCCCCGCCATGAAGGCCAGGCCGGCCAGGAGGTTGCCGATCCGGCGCGCCAGCAGACGCAGGGGACCGGCGACGACCAGGCGCGCCGAGTCGCGGCGAGCCGCCATGGCCAGCAGCTGACGGAAGAGCAGCCGCTGGGGCAGGGGGGCGAAGGCCGGCGTCTTGAGCAGCCCTCGCCCGACCTGGGCGTGGATCCCCTCGGCGAAGCCGTGGATCGCCTTCTTGGCCGAGCCGGTGTTGATCGTCTTGAAGCGAGAGGTGGCGACCAGGCTGAGGAACTTGCTGATCGCCAGGATCCGCTCGGGGAATGGCCGGGACGCGTTCTCGAGCTCGCCAGCGACGAGGTCCAGCACGAGGCCGACCTCGTCGGGGCCATAGTCCAGGCCCTGGCTGAAGGGCAGCCGAGGCGGCCCGCTCGCGACCCGCGGCGGCTGGACCTCGTGGAACTCGCGCACCAGCTCGTCGAGCTCCTTGCGGTGGCTCTGGATCGTCTCGCCCTCGCCGTGGGCCACGGCGCTGCAGGCGAAGCGCCCGAGCACGACCGTGCCATCGACCTCGGGGCCGTCCGCCAGGCCGAAGGGGAAGAGGCGACACGCCAGCGGCTTGTCCGGCTCGCCGTGGTGGCGGTGGATCTCGCACAGCTGATCCTCCCCCAGGAACAAGCACCAGCCGTTGGCGGCGCGCGCCAGGTAGCGCAGCGTGCCGCCGCCGCGCCGGACGTAGTTGACGACCGGCGGGTGGTTCTCGCCCAGGATCTTGGTCCAGTCACGCTCTTCGTAGCGCTCGGCCTCGCTGGGCGAGAGCGAGATCGGAAAGGAGCGGCAGCAGTCACCGCACTGCATGCACGAGAAGCGCACGCCGCGGGCGAGGGTCAGCCGCTTGCCCTTGCTCCGGCTCACGCGCTCCGCTCGGGTCCCCTCGGCGGGAGCTTATGGGCCGAGCTGGCTCGACACGCCTGCAGCGCACGCAGGAGGGCCCCGCCGTGGGGGAAGCGCTCCTGGGGGTCCTTGGCCATGCAGCGGCGGATCACCTCCTGCAGGCCCGCGGGGACCCCCGCCGGCGCGGCTGGAGGCGGGTCGCGCATGATCTGAGCCGCGAGGGTGGGCACCGAGCTGCCCTCGAAGGGCGGACGCCCGATCAAGGCGCCCAGCAGGCTGGCGCCCAGAGAGTAGACGTCGGTCGCCGGAGAGATCCGCGTGGTGTCCGCGCCGAGCTGCTCGGGGGCGAGGTAGGAGAAGCCCTCCATGGGCGAGTCGAGGAAGCTCGTGTCGCCGTAGCGCTGCCCCTGCAGGCCCGTGGCCGAGGCGAAGTTAGCCAGCTTCCAGGTGCGGTGAGCGCGCGCGAAGAGCAGGTTGCTCGGCTTGACCCCGCGGTGCACGACCCCGTGCTCGTGGAGGTAGGCCAGCGCGTTGGAGACCATGGTCGCGAAGCGCAGCGACTGCTTGAGCGAGAGCGGGCCGTCGTCGAGTTGGTCGCGCAGGGAGCCGCCGACGAGGAACTCCATCACGATCGCGCGCATCTTC
>CALDQK010000946.1 GCA_937911525.1 uncultured bacterium | reverse complement strand
GCCCGCCCGCTTCGCCACCACGCGCTGGAGCGTGGTCCTCGCGGCGGGCGGCCCGTGCACGCCGGAGGCCCGCGCCGCGCTCGAGACCCTCTGCGGCGCCTACTGGTTCCCGCTCTACGCCTTCGCCCGCCGCGCGGGCAACGGCGCCGAGGCGGCCAGCGACCTGGTCCAGGGCTTCTTCGCCCAGGTGTTGGAGAAGGACTCCCTGGAGCGGGCCGACCCCGAGCGGGGACGCTTCCGCAGCTTCCTGCTCCGCTCCTTCCAGAACTTCTGCCGCAACGAGCACGCCCGCGCGCAGGCGCTCAAGCGCGGCGGCGGGCGGCTCCAGCTCTCGCTGGACGTGGACCCCGAGGAGGCCTACTCCCTCGAGCCGAGCCACGAGAGCTCGCCCGAGAAGCTCTACGAGCGCGAGTGGGCGCTGCGCCTGCTCGGGCGAGTGCTCGCCGCCCTGCGCGAGGACTACGAAGCCCGCGACCAGGGCGAGATCTTCGCGGCGCTCAAGCCCTACCTGACCGCCGAGGAGCCGCGCCCCGCGGCCGAGGTCGCGGCCGAGCTCCAGCTCAACGAGGGGGCCCTGCGGACCGCCGTGCACCGGCTGCGCAAGCGCTACGGCGAGGCCCTGCGGCGCGAGCTGGCCGACACCCTCGCGCCGGGCGACTCGCTCCAGGACGAGGTCGCGCACCTGCTCGCGGCCTTGGCCGGGTGAGGGGGCGCGCGTGAACTGCCCGACCTGCACCCGCGAGATCCCGGCCCGCTCGCCCGAGGGCCTCTGCCCCCGCTGCCTGCTGGACGGCCCGGGCCTGGCACACAGCTTCCTCTCGGGCGAGCCCGCCGAGCCGGCGCCGCCGCCGGACGAGCTGGCGGCGCTCTTCCCCGACTTCGAGCTGGGCGAGCTCCTCGGCGAAGGCGGCATGGGGCGGGTCTATGCCGCCCGCGACCTGCGTCTCGGCCGCCGGGTCGCGCTCAAGCTCCTGCGCGAAGAGCTGGCCGAGGACCCCGCCTTCGTGGAGCGCTTCGAGCGCGAGGCGCGCACCCTGGCGCAGCTGAGCGAGCCCTTCGCGGTCGCGCTCTACGACTTCGGCCAAGCCGGCCCCTACCCCTACCTGGTCCTCGAGCACATCGAGGGGCGGACCCTGCGCGAGGCCTTCGCCGAGGAGCTGCCGCACGCCACGCTGCTCCTGGCCGTGGCCCGCGTGGCCGAGGTCCTGGCCCGCGCCCACGCCCAGGGGATCGTGCACCGCGACGTCAAGCCGGCCAACGTGCTGCTCGATCGCTTCGACTGCCCGCGCCTGACCGACTTCGGCCTGGCCAAGCTGGTCGAGGGCGGCCAGCACTCGCTCCTGCCGACCCTGACCCGGCAGCACCAGGTGCTGGGCTCGCTCTGCTACCTGGCGCCCGAGCTCCAGCTCCAGGGCGCGGGCGCCGCCAGCCCGGCCACCGACGTCTACGCCCTGGGCGTGGTCCTCTACGAAGCCCTGACCGGGAGCCTGCCCCTGGGCCGCTTCCCGGCGCCCTCGGAGACCCCGGGCGTAGACGCGACCCTCGACGAGCTGGTCTTCGCCTGCCTGGAGCGCGACCCCGCCGCCCGCCCCAGCGCGAGCGAGGTCCAAGCCGCGCTCGAGGCCTGGCTGGCCCGCCCCGAGCCCGCCCTGCGTCGGGCCGCCCGCGGGGCGCGCGACGTCTCGGCGCGCGCGCTGACCGGAGCCCGCGAGGTCGGCGGCCGCGCGGTCCGCGGCGCGGCCGACGCGTCCGCTCAGGCGCGGCGGACCTTCCCCTGGCCCCTGGCCAGCGAGCGCGAGGTGCGCCGCAACGGCGCCCAGCAGCTCGGGCTGGGTCTGGTCGCGCTCCTGGTCGCCCTCTCGACCCTGCGGGTCGAGGAGGTCGGCTTTGGGCTCCTGGCCGCCGCCCCGCTGATCGTGACCCAGGGCCTATTGCTGGCGATCGAGCGCGCGCGGGTGGGCCTGGTCGGCTCGCCCTGGGCCCTGGCCCTGCCGCTGATCGCGTTGGTGATCGTGCTCGCCACGGGCCTCTTCCCCCGCTTCCACGACCTGATCCCGCTCTCGATCGTGCTCCTGCTCTTCCCCCTGGCCTCGCTGGGGCTCGGCGTGCGGGTGTGGGGCACTCCGCGCGCGCTGGTGGCCCGCTCAGAGCCGCCCGAGGAGGCCGACGAGCCCCAGGTCGGGTAACCTCTTCGCCCACTACGAGGAGGACTCAATGGGTCTCTTGGACGACAAGACCGTCGTGATCTTCGGGGTCGCCAACAAGCGCTCGATCGCCTGGGGCTGCGCCCAGGAGGCCGCCGCGCAGGGCGCCAAGCTGGTGCTCGCCTACCAGAACGAGCGGATGCAGGCCGCCGTCGAGAAGCTCGTGCCCGACCTGCCCGCCGCCCCGCTGCTCGCGCCCTGCGACGTGACCGTCGAGGGCCAGAGCGAGGCCTTCTGGGACACGGTCAAGGCGGAGTGCGGCACGGTCCACGGCATGGTGCACTCGATCGCCTTCGCCAAGCGCGAGGAGCTCGGCGGCCGCTTCCACGAGACGAGCTGGGACGGCTACTCGCTCGCCCAGCAGGTCTCGGCCTACTCGCTGATCCAGCTCGCGCGCGGCGCCGCCCCCCTCATGAGCGAGGGCGGCGGGATCGTGTGCATGACCTACTACGGGAGCGAGCGGGTCGTCGACGGCTACAACGTGATGGGCGTGGCCAAGGCGGCCCTCGAGGCCAACATGCGCTACCTGGCCGGCGACCTTGGCCCGCAGGGGATCCGCGTCAACGCGGTCTCGGCGGGTCCGATCAAGACCGTCTCGGCCATGGGCGTCTCGGGCTTCAAGTCGATCCTGGGCACCGTCGCCGAGAAGGCGCCCCTGCGGCGCAACGTGAGCCAGGAGGACGTGGGCCAGGTGACGGCCTTCCTCCTCTCGGACCTCTCCTCGGGCGTGACCGGCCAGACGATCTACGTCGACGCCGGCTACTCGATCCTGGGCGTCTAACCCGCTTGGCCGAGCGGTCCTGGCGCGGCTTCACCGGGCGCGACCTGCGCCGGGGGCTGATCCGCGCCGGGATCTTCGCGCTCGGCGTGGGCGGGCTCCTGGTGGCCAACTCGGGGGGCAAGCCTCCCCTGCCTGGGCTGACCGCGGTCGCGGTCGCTTCGCTCTTCCTGGTCCCGCTGGCCTTGCTGGAGGGGCGCGGCTC
>CALDQK010000945.1 GCA_937911525.1 uncultured bacterium | reverse complement strand
AGCTCTGGAGCAGGGCCAAGCGCTACGCCTTCCCGCCGCGGCTGAACAACGTGGTCGTCGTCTCCGACCACACCCGGGCGCACCCCTACACCCGGACCCTCTCCTGGAGCGCCTGGACCGTCTACCGGGACGACTTCGACCCCGAGCGCTCGAGCGTCGAGCTCGCGACCTTGCTCCTGCTCCACGCCGAGCGGCTGAACGTCAGCAGCGAGGGCGACGTCGCCCAGGCCCTCGTGGCCAACCTGGCCTTCTTGTTCGGCCTGAGCGACGCCGCGCGCGCCGACCTGGCGGAGGGCTGCGCCCGCACCCAGCGCCCCGACGCCGCCGCCTGGCGCGCGCTCGGCCAGGCGCTGCCCTGGCTGGAGCGCCTGCACCACACGGCGGTCAAGCCGCTCCGCCAGGACCCGGGCGAACCTTGCGCCACCAGCGAGGAGAGCGGGCTGATCGTGCCGCAGTCGATGCTCCCCCGCCTGGGCGCCCTGGCCGAGGCCTGCGGGCAAGCGGCTCAGACCAGCGTCCGCGCCCACTACGACCGCCTGGGCGGCGACGGGAGCGCCGGGGCCGAGCTGCTCGAGTGGCTGGCGGACGCGGCGCCCGAGCTGGCCCTGGTGGACCACGAGGGGGGGCTGCTCTGGGACTACACCCGCCCCGCCGAGGTCGAGGCGCTGCGGCCGCACCTGGCCAGCCTGGGTGAGGCCGCCGGCGCGGCCCTGCGCGCGGACCTCGAGCTGGTCCACGAGCGCAGCCGTCGCTTCCTGGACGCGGTCAAGGACCCGGCCGCCCTGCCTCACTGCAGCGCAGAGGTCGTCCAGGAGGGGGGGACCTACCTGCACGCCCGCCTGGACCGGATCGCCTTCGACCTGACCCAGCAGTCGACCTGGCTGCCCCTGCGCGAGCCGACCCCGCCCTTTCAGCGCTTGCTCCTCGGCGCGCGCGTCGTGCACGAGTTCGGCCACCTCGCCGACGAGGCGGGCCTGATCGGGATCGCGCCCGGTCGCGAGGAGGAGCACGCGCGCGCCATGGCCGGCTGGGCCGAGGAGTTCGGGCGCCTGCTGGCGTCCTTCCCCCCGCCCCTCCAGGAGCGCGCGCGCGAGCAGATCCCGCCCAAGGCCGGCCAGGACATGGGACAGGCGCTGGTCGACTTCACCTTCACCCGCTTCCCCGACTTCCCCGCCAACGTCGTGATGCGCGCCCTGGTCGAGCCGGCCGAGCTCGAGGCCTACGTGCGGGTCAACGCCCGCAGCCACCGCGAGGAGAAGCTCGGCCCGACCGAGCTCCTCTCCCGCTACGTGCACGAATACCAATACGTGCGCCTGAGCCGGATCGTGCCCGACCCCTTCGTCTACTTCCTGGAGGTGACCGGCGTCGAGCGCCTGTTCTGCGACACCGGCCTGCTGCAGCGCGACGACCTGCGCCGCCTCTTCGAGTCCATGGCGCGCGTCTGCGACTGCTACGCCTTCGACCAGGAGCGAGTCGCGCTCCGCGCTTGAGCGCATCGCAGGGCCGGGACCGACCTAGGGAGCTGAGACCAGCGAGCACAGGCGGGCAGCGACGGAGTCGAGCGAGAGGATCTCGTCGGCGTGGCCGCCACGGACGACCGCCCCCGGCACTCCCCACACCACTGAGCTCGTCTCGTCCTGAGCCAGGACGCGCCCACCCGCCGCCCGGATCGCGGCCGCCCCCTCGCAGCCCTCGCGGCGCTTGATCAGGAAGGCCTCGCCCAGCGAGTCGCCGTACTCGAGCAGGTGTTGCATCCAGCTGGCGCGAGCCACTCAAGCCACTTGCGCTAGCGGTCGATAGGAGAGCATGACCAACGAAGGGCTGGCCTGCCAGATCCTTAAGGTGGACCCGAGCGCGAGCGAGGCGGAGATCCGCAGCGCCGCTCGGCGGCTGCTCCTCGTCCACCACCCGGACGTCGGCGGCACGAGCTTCGGCGTTCGCTGTGTGCTCGCGGCCCGCGCGACCCTGCTGCGTCGCTTCCCCTGATCCACGCCTCCAAGGTGACCGACGTGGGGGCTGTTGGCCGCCTGTGTGGCCGCTTATCGCCCTAAGCTCAGCGCCAGTGGGACAGGTGGTCTACCTCAAGAAGGCCGAGCGACGCTTGCGAGCGGCGAGCTGCGGCAAGTCGCGGGCGACCGCCTTCTGGAGCGAGTCGGCGCGCAGGTCGCCCTGTCCCAGCGCGGCCGCCGCTTCGGCGACCGTGAACTGGTAGAGGGCCGAGCTGCCGTAGGCGTGGCGGAGGTAGCGCAGCTCCCGCAGCGCGCGGGCCGGGTCGCCGACCCGGGTGCGCAGGGCGCCGCGGGCGAGCTGGGCTGGGAGGCAGGCCGGGTCGAGCTCGACGAGTCGGATCGCGGCCTTGAGCCCTTCGCGGCTCCACTCGGGCGAGGAGGCGCCGGTCAGGGCGTCGTAGAGGGCGGCCAGGCTGACGACCAGCAGCGCGCTGCGGTCGTCCCCGCGCACCCGCTCGCGGAGACGGGTCCTCGCAGCCGCCGGGAGCGGCTCCACCCAAGAGGCGGCGAGCACGCGGTCGGCCTGGTCGAGGAGCTCCCAGGAGTGCTGGAGCAAGCTCGGCGCGACCACGAGCAGCTGCTCGAGGGGGTCGCCGAGGAGCGCGGCCTTGCGGCGGGCGAGCTCGGGGTGGTCGCGGTCGCGGAGCGGATCGGCCTGCCGCAGCGCGACGCTCAGGAGCTCGATCGCCTTGGGCGGATCGGTCTCGGCCACCAGCTCGGCCCGACGGCGCAGGTCGAGGCGCTGGCGCTGGCGCTCGCTCCCCAGCCGCCGCGCGGCTTGCTCCGCCAGCTCCGCGCCCGTGGTCTGCCCGCGCGCCCGGCAGATCGTGGCGCGGAGGGTCTCGACCTCGGGGCGGGTCGGCAGCAAGCGCCCGGCGCGCTCGAGCAGCTCGGCGGCCTCGGCCCAGCGCTCGAGGTTGGCCAGGCAGCGCGCCTGGAGCAGGAAGCGATCCCCGTTGGGCGCGCTGCGGTTGACGCGCTCGATCGCCTCCAGCGCTTGCTCGAGGCGGGCCCGCCCC
>CALDQK010000944.1 GCA_937911525.1 uncultured bacterium | reverse complement strand
GTCGCGGCTAAGCAGCCGCGAGCCAGTGGCTTACACCACCAAGGCCCGCGCTTGCACCTGCTCGCTGATCCGAGCCAGTAAGCCTTCGATCCCCAGCGCTGCGTCGAGCGTCGTTGCCTCGCGCGGAATACCCCGGATTAAGCCCACGTAGTGCTTCTCGGCAATGGCAACCGAGTGCCCAAGCTGCTTTGCACTGCGGTAGGCGCTGGCCGCGCCAAAAGATCCCAGGTGCGTTGGTCAGCCAGGTGCCACATGTGCGCCGCAGGGTGACGTAACTGAAGCTAGGCGCGGCGAAGCGATCCTGCATGCGGTGGCGAATGCGGCCAGTGGTGCCGTGCGGGAGCGGCTTCACCCCGCCGAAGACATGGGTGTCGCCGTCGGCTTGCTCCCGCAGCACCCGCAGCAACTCGCGAAGGCCTGGCGTCGCGGTTGATCAGCGGCAACTCGCCCACCTTCCGCAGGTGGTTGACGACTGCCTTCACGCCTCTGATCTCGGTGTTGAGGGTCGCAGGCTTCCGCAGCTCTCCCGTGATCTCATGCTCACCGCTGACGCCGCCCTTCTTGCGTGCCTGGCGGGGCTGGACCGCAAGCCACTCCCGGAACTGGGCTAGGTGGTGAGGCCGAAGCTCGTCCGCGCTCTTAACGTTGTGCTTGGCTGCCCACTCCAGGAAGCGCCGCGATCCACGGCGATAGCCTCGAACCGTCTCCTTGCTTCTCCGGCTACCAGCCGTCTCGAAGTAGATCTCAACGGCTTCCGCGAGGCTGCGGCCCGTCTTCTGCGGCGCGCCCGAGGCGATCTCCTGCAAGCGCTTGTTGCGCTGGCGGGCCTTCCGCTTGGCCCACTCGCGACGAGCTTCGTTGCTGGTCAGGCCAAGCTTCGTAAGGGATTGCTGGGTGGGCTTGCCGGTGTCCGAGTCGGTCCTGCAAGCCACGTAGGAGACCTTGCCGCTGGGGAGGGTCCGCCGAGTGATGGTCACGCCTCGATGGTCGGTCCGGGTACGTCGTTTCTTTGCCATGAGGTAGCTCCTTAGTGCTGTGTTCGGGTAGCCGGGGGCAGGTCGTGTCACCCGGTACGTCACCCATGATGTGCGCCGTGACGCTCCGCTATGCTCCCTCGGGCTCCCCCGCTGGCCAGCGCAAATGCATTGAGGGTGGAGCCTTAGGGAGTGTGGCGGAGCATGGCGGAGCATAGCGGAGCACCGCGCTGAGAACTTCTGGCACTACCTGACTCGTCAGCCGCACCCCGTGAAGGACGGTCTCTGCGAGCGCCTGGAGGACTGGCCGGGGTTCATGCTCCTCCCCGAGGACTTCGGGAAGATCATCGTCGCCCGCAAGCCAGCGGGAGCCTACTTCGGCACGCGCGCGCGCCCACGCCCGCGCCCGACCTACCGCGGGACGAGCCCCCGCACGCCGGAGATCGTCTCCTTCCGCGTCGGAGTCCCGCCGGGCTACGAGTGCTGGCCGCTAGAGCAGGTCCGTCGCTACTTCCGAGTCCTGCTCGACCACGCGCTCGACGAGCTGCGCGCCCAGCGAGCGCGAGAGAACCTCGAATACCTGGGTGTCGACGCGGTGCTGGCACAGTCCCACCTCGACCGCCCGGGTCCCGTGATCAACGACGGCTCGCTCAACCCTCGAATCGCCTGCGCGGGCGACCCCTTGCTCCTCTACCAGGTGCTCCTAGCTCTCGGCACCTGGAAGATCCGTTACCGCGCGGCCTACGAGAACCTCCGCGAAGGCCGACGAGCTGTGTTCCCCCCTGGCACCTGGGGTCGTCACCGCTTCCCCCGGGCCATTCCCCTGCCCCGGGCACCGGACCCCTAGCCACCACTCCCTCCTCGCCGCCCGTCCTCCTCGTCCTAGCCTCTCGAAGCTGCCACTGCGCCCAGCACCCAGCGGGCCGCAGCTGGCCCCACGTACGGCCTCTTCAGTTCTCGCGACCGCCCCACGAGCCAGCCTCTGAGCCGAGTGCCCCCGGGGCACCTTCCCGAGTCCCTCCCAGCGCCGAAGCGAATCGCAAGCCACAAGGTCCATGGAACCCAAGCGCCACTCCGCGAACAAGAACCTCCGTCCCTGGGACGGAGGTTAGAGGCCGTCGATCCAGCGGCCGATCAAGCCGAGTGCCCCCGGGGCAGCTTCCCGAGTCCCTCCCAGCGCCGCAGCGAATCGCAAGCCACAAGGTCCATGGAACCCAAGCGCTGCTCCGCGAACAAGAACCTCCGTCCCTGGGACGGAGGTTAGAGGCCGTCGATCCAGCGGCCGATCAAGTCCACCGCGCCGCTGTCGGTCACGGCGCGACCGATCGGCGGCATTCGAGTGGCGTCGCTGCGGCGGAGTCGCTCCCAGAGGACGCTCCGCTCCTTGCTCCCGGGAGCCACTCGACGCGCGTTGGTCAGGCCGAGGTCACCCTCGCTGGGCGCTACGTCGAGCAGGTTCGTCGCGCCGTTGGCGGTCGTCGCGCGGAGATCCAGGCCCCCGGGGGCGGGCCCGCCGGGGAGGTGGCACTGGGCGCAGTTGACCGCCAGGTAGGCGCGGGCGCGGGCCTCGTCGCTGGCGCCGGCGTCGCTCAGCTGAGGGTGAGACGGCAAGGCGCCGGCGTCACCCGGGCTGCTGCTGAACAACCCCACGTGGTCGAAGGCGCGCAGCTGGTTGTCGGTCACGCCGTTCGAGTAGGCGAAGGTCCGGTTGAGCTGACGAGTGTCGAGCCCGAGGACGTGACCGGCCGCGGCGGTGTGACAGCGGGCGCACTCGTTGCGGCTCGGGATCCGGTAGGTGAAGGCGGCGCCGTTGGAAGGCGAGACGCTGACATTGGCACCAGCGGCGTCGACGAGGTCGGCGTCAGTCTGCGCCGAGTTCCAACGGTAGCTCAGGCCCGTCCAGGTGTTGGCGTTGCTCTGATAGAGCACACGCGTCTCGATCCGCTGCCGCCCCGAGCTGGTGTCGAGCTCGAAGTGCTTGACCGCAACGGTGCCGAGGGGAAAGGTCCAGTCACCGTCGCGGCTGAAGCCGATCTGGCTGCTGCCAGGCAAAGCCAGCCAGCGGCGCTTGTGAGCGCCGTCGGACCAGAAGCTGACGTTGACCTCGTACTCGATCACCCCGGCGCTCGGCTCGAGGGTCTGGACGTTGGTGAACAAGCCGGTGTCGCTCAGGCGCCGGGGAAAGGCGCTGGGCGAGCTCGGCGCGGGAGCCCCGCCGCTGGCGTCGATCCGCCACACCGAGCCGTCGTAGCTGACCGCGAGCAGCTCGCCGCCCTCGGTCTCGCCGAAGGAGGTCACGCTCTTGATCTGGCCGATCTGCACGTTGGTCGCCACGGCGCCGCTGCTGTCGCGAGTCAGGGCCCACACGCGCCCCGAGACGAAGTCCCCGTAGACATAGGTCCCGGCGAGGGCGGGCCCCTGGGTGCCGCGGTAGACGTGACCGCCGACCACGGTCGCGCCCAGAGAACGCCCGTAGCTGACCAGAGGCTGGCGAAAGCTCGCGGCGCTCAGGCCACCCGGGTTGTCGAAGGCGCCTGCGCCCTCGAACACCTTCCAGCCCAGGTTGTCGCCGCGCGCAGCCAGACCGACCTCCTCAGCGGTGCTCTGGCCGACGTCGCCGACGTAGAGCTCGCCCGTCTGACGGTCGAAGCTGAAGCGCCAGGGGTTGCGCAGACCCCAGGCCCAGATCTCGTCGCGCCCCGTCTGGCCCACCAGCGGGTTGTCCGCAGGAATCCCATAGGGCGTCCCCCCGTGCGGGTCGATCCGCAGGATCGAACCGAGCAAGGTCTGCGTGTTCTGACCGTGACCCTGAGGATCGCCACCCGAGCCGCCGTCCCCGAGCGCGACGTAGAGCATGCGGTCCGCGCCGAAGGCCAGCATGCCGCCGTTGTGGTTGCTGAAGGGCTGGTTGACCTCGAGCAGCACGACCTCGCTGCTGGGGTCGGCCCGATCGGTCGCGATGGTCGAGAAGCGCGAGATCACCGAGCGACGCGGTCCGCTCGCGGAGTAGTGCACGTAGACGTAGCCGCTCGTGCGGTAGTCGGGGTCGAAGGCGATCCCCAGCAACCCCTCCTCGCCGCCGCTGGTCACGCGCGCGCTGATGTCAAGGAACACGCTCGAAGTGCTGACCGCGTCGTCGTTGGCGAACACCAGCGCTCGGCCGCGCTGCTCGATCACCACCAGGCGGTCGCTCCCGTCGGGCAGGTAGGTGATCCCGATCGGCTGCGCAAAGCTGATTCGAGTGAAGGCCTGCCGAGGAGCGAGCGTCCCGCCGCCGCTGCTCCCGCCGCTGCTGCTCGACGTCGGCAACGCCAAGCCGCTCACAATCTGGCGCTGCTCGAGACCGAAGGCGGCGGTCGGGCTCGTCGCCGGGGCCCCTCCCCCGCCGCTGCTGCCGCCATCGCAGCCGGCGACGACCCATCCAGCGCAGAGGCCGAGGACGGCGAGGGTGATCGAGTGCAAATGCATGGCGCCTCCTCGCCCTCTGAGTGTCCCTGCGGTCGCCCTCCGTTCCCGCTGATTCCTGGCGCGCACGCGCAACTTCAGCCTGCGAAGCGGTTTGGCGACCTGACTCAGCGTCCTTCCAGGCTGGTCGCGACCCGCTCCAGCAGCTCAGCCAGCGTGAAAGGCTTGTAGACCACGGCCGACAAGCGAGCTTGCAGGTTGGGCGGAACCTCGAGGCCCGCGCCGTAGGCCGTCACGAGGATCAGCGGCACCTCGGAGCGCCGGCCCAGCTCACTCAAGAGCTGCACACCGTCGAGGTCGGGCATCACCAGGTCGCTGATCACGAGGTCGAAGCGCGCGCCCTCCTCCTCGAAGCGCTCCAGGGCCTCCCGCCCCCCGCCACACTCGTGCACCTCGTAGCCGCTTGCACGCAGAGCCCGCGCGAGGGCCTTGCGAGCAGCGTCCTCGTCGTCCACCAGGAGCACCCGCGCCTGCCCCGAGCCCTCAGGCGTGGGCTCGCTGCTCAGGCTCCCCGAGAGGTCGACGGTTGGCCCCGGGCTGGCCGGGAAGAACACGCGCACCCGGGTCCCCTGCCCCGGCTCGCTCTCGACCGCGATCGCCCCGCCGTGGCTGCGCACGATCCCCAGCACTCCGGCCATGCCCAACCCCCGGCTGCCTTGCTTGGTCGAGAAGAAGGGGTCGAACATGCGCCTCAGCACCTCGGGGCTCATGCCGCAGCCGTCGTCGCGGACCTCGAGCACGACCAGCTCGGCGGGAATCTCGCCCTCGAGCGGGTGGCTGGCGTTGGCGACGACCTCCTCGCGCGTGCCCAGGCCCGTGCCCAGCAGGATCCGTCCCGGCTCGTCCCCCAGCGCGTCCGAGGCGTTCCCGATCAGGTTGAGCACGACCTGGCGCAGCTGGGTCGGGTCGGCGCGAACCGGCGGCAGGTCGTCGGCCAGCTCGAACTCCAGCTCCGCCTTGCGAGAGGCCTGCGCCTTCAAGAGCCGCGACATGCCCTGCACCAGCTGGCCCAGGTGATAACGCGCGACCTCGATCGAACCGCGCCCCGAGTAGGCCAGCAGCTGGCGGGTCAGCTCGGCGGCGTGGTTGGCGGCGCTGCGCGCGTCCTGCAAGCAGAGCGCCAGGTGAGAGCCCGCCCCCGCCTCACGCAGGCCGAGCTCCACGTTGCAGAGGATTCCAGTGAGCAGGTTGTTGAAGTCGTGGGCCACGCCGCCAGCCAGGAGGCTCATGCCCTCGACCTTCGCGGCGAGGTCCACGGCCAGCTGCCGGCGCTGGGCCTCGGTTCGACGCTGCTCGGTGACATCGCTCGTGATCAAGAGCACCGAGCGGATCTCGTCTGCGCCGCGCTCGAAGGGCATGACCTGGGTGGCATAGGACCGCCCGTTGGTCGCCTCGACCAGCGTCGTGCTCTCCTCTCCGGCGAAGGCCCCCTCGACCGCCTGGTGCGAGACCTCGCGATACTCCGGGGGAATGTGCTCCTCCAGCCTGGTCCCGAGCACCTGCTCCAGGCTGTAGCCGACCGCGACGCGGTTGATGTACTGCACACGGTGGTCGCGGTCCGCGATCAAGATCGTCTCCTCGACCCGCTCGACCAGCTGGCCAAAGCGCTCCTGCGACGCGCGCAGCTCGTCCTCGACGCGGCGCCGGGAGGTCACGTCGAAGAAGGTGACCGCGGCCCCGAGGACCTGCTCGCTGCCAGGAGCACGCAGAGGCGTCGCGTTGAACACGGCCCAGAGCAGCTCGCCCTCAGGCTGGTGGACGCCGATCGTGACCGGTCCCTGACGCTCACCCGTGACCAGGCAGCGCGTGACCGGGTAGTCCTCGGCGGCGCAGGGGCTCCCGTCCTCCCAGCAGGTCTGCGGGCTCCAGTCGCTCACGTAGCGCTGGGTCAGTTCGTCGTAGGCGAAGCCCAGCAGCCGAGTGGCCTCGGCGTTGGCGTGCAGGACGGCGCCGCTGCTCGAGACGACGACGACCCCGCCAGGGACGCTGGCCAGGATCTCTCGCTGGACCTCAGGCGTGGCGAAGAGGTCTTCGAGCGTCGGCTCAGCGCGGTCTGACTTCATCGAGAGGCGACGGCGCTCAGCCGCCCGCTTGCTCCACTCGCAGGCGCCCCTCGCCAGGCTCGACCGCCAGGTAGCGCTTCCCGCCGAGGATCTGCAGCAGGTCCTCCCCGACGAGCTCGCGGCGCCAGCCGCGCAGCAAGGGGTGGTCGTCCGCGTAGCGCTCGCGCTTCTCGTCTCGCACCAGACGCTCCAGCTCGCTCGAGGTGGTCAGGGTCTCGACCGCGACCCCCGTCTCCTCGCTGGCCTGACGCAGGTAGGCCTTGAGCAGGTCGACCACGGCCCCGACGCCCTTGCGGCTCGAGCGCTTGGGATGCGAGGGGAGCTCCGAGTCCGGCAGCTTCCGGGCGCGCTCCAGGGCGGCCAAGATCGCCTTCCCGCTGCGACTGACCTCGTTCTTGTGCAGACCGCGCACCTGCTTGAGCTGGTTCTGATTGCGCGGATTCCGCCGCGCGACGTCGGCCAGGATGTGGTCCTTGACCACGAAGGAGGGGCGCAGATCGCGCTGCTCGGCCGCCTCCTCGCGCCAGAGCGTCAGCTCCCGCAGCCTCGCCAAGCCGCGCCGGTCGAGACCCTTCTTGCCCTTGACCTTCTTGTAGAGCTCGCGCCGGTCCTTGGCCCGATAGGTCTCGGGGTCGCTCAAGCCGGCTTGCTCCTCTTGCAGCCAGCTCAGGCGCTCGCGCTCGAGCAGCTCGGCCGCGAGGCGAGCGTAGACCTCGAGCAAGGGGACCACGTCGTCGAGCGCGTAGTCGAGCTGCTCGGGGCGCAGGGGCCGCTTGGTCCAGTCCGCGAACTGCTCGGCCTTGTCGAGCCGCCGCCCCAGCAGGACCTCGACCAGGTTGGCGTAGCCGATCTGGCTCCCGTAGCCGAGCAGGGACGCCGCGATCTGGGTGTCGAACACGGGCTGCAGCGGCTCGTCCTGCCCCAGGTTGAGCAGCTCGAGATCCAGCCGCCCCGCGTGGAACACCTTGAGCCGCTCGGGCTCGCCCAGGAGCTCGTCGAGGGGGTCGAGCTCGATCTCCAGCGGGTCGAAGGCGAAGGCCACCACCTGGCCGTCGACGACCCCCGCGACCTGGACCAAGGCCAGCTGCGGCGCGTAGGTCCGCTCCCAGAGGAACTCGGTGTCGACGGCCAACACCTTGGCGGGCGCCAAGGCATCGAGGGCGTCGTCGCGGCGGGCGGGGGTATCTACCAGGCGAGCGTCGTTAGCCATTGACGCGGAGTATCGCCGATTTCACCGACGCCTGTCGCCAAAGGGCGACGGGCGGCTGACGCCCGCCCATTCCCGCGATTGGAAGGCCTTGACGGGTTTACGTCGCAGGCCGGAGTCCATGAGCGCTCGACTTAGGGAGTCAGCGTTCCATGGCGTCCCGCTCGCTCTGCTCCTCGGCAGTGACCGCCAGGGAAGGAGGAGGAATCCGGCCTTGAACGCACCCCCCATGTTTCGCCCCCTGACCCTCGCGACATCCCTCGCGACCTGCCTCGCCCTCTCGCTCGCCGCGGCAGGCTGCAGCGGAGGTGGCTCCAGCGGCGGCGGCAGCGCCTCGACCTCAGCGGCCAGCACGGCCCCCGCCAGCAGCGCCAGCGGCGCCGCCCCCGGCTCCAGCACGGGCAGCAGCGCGCCGCTCAAGATCCCGGCCGAGGTCGCCCTCGAGGTGATCCCGAGCGACCTCGAGGTCCGCTCCGGCCCCAGCGCCGGCGACCCCGTCGTCGCCCGGATCCACGCCGGCGAGGCCTACGTCCACCTGCGCCAGGACCAGGACTGGCACCTGCTCGAGCTCGGCACCCAGCAGGGCTGGGTTCCACAGAGCGCGATCGCGCAGGGCAAGCAGCAGACCCGCCGCGTGACCGCGGCCACACTCAACGTGCGCTCGGGCGCGGGCACCTCCTACCGGGTCGTCGGTCAGGTCGCCCAGGACACCTGGGTCGCGGTCCTCGACACCGATGGCGACTGGCGCGAGATCGGCTTCGAGGGCCAGCGGGCCTGGGTCCACGGGGCCTACCTCCAGGGCGCCGGCGTCAGCCCCCCCCGCGCGACCTCCAGCGCGGGATTCATTGGCCTCCCGGCCAGCGGCCCCGGCTTCTACTCCTACACGAGCGCCGGCAACCGCTGGGGCGTCCCGAACGTGATCTACGGCCTCGAGCGCGCCGGCGCCCGCTGGGCCAACACCGGCCGTCCCCGCGCCGGGATCGGTCACATCAGCCTCGAGAACGGCGGCCCCTTCCCGCCCCACCAGTCGCACCGCTACGGGAAGAACGTGGACGTCCGCCCCGTCCGCACCAGCGGCGAGGCCCCGGTCACGATCAGCGACTCGGCCTACAGCCGCGCCGGCACCCAGGCCCTGATCGACATCGTGCGCGCCGAGATCAACGCGCACTCGATCCTGTTCAACGACAGCGGCGTGAGCGGAGTCAGCTACTACGCCGGCCACCACAACCACTTCCACACCTCGACTCGCTAGGCGCGCGACTCCGAAGGGAGGCCCAGGTGCACTTGGAGACCCCGCGCCTGCGCCTCCGCCACTTCACCCCCGCGGACGCCGCCGCCATCTTCCGCCTCAGCCAGGAAGAGGGCATGCAGCGCTTCCTTCCCGACCAGGTCTATCGGGACGAGGCCGAAGCGGCGGGGGTGCTGAGCTTCCTGGATGTGCTCTTCCTCACCGAGGGCGTCGCGAACGTCGACCGGAATCGCGGGCGCGTCCATGAGTTCGAGTCCCCGTCGGCTGCCGGAGTAGAGCCGGATCGCGTTCTTGCTCAGGCTGAGGACGAAGTAGGGCAGGTCGCGCTGGAGCTCGGCCATGAGCGGGGTCAGCGCGAAGCGCTCAGCGACCTCGCACAGCTCGGGCAGCTGGCCGGGGACCTCGCGGATCAGGAAGGTGTCGGGCGAGCGGAACACGGCGAGCCCGCCGCTGCACCCGCGCCAGCGAGCGGGGTCGTCCAGCTCGCTCAGCGCCTCGACCAGGCGGGAGTGCTCCGGGGGGAGCGCCTGGCGCGCCTGCTCGATCAGGTTGCGGAAGCGGATCGGGTCCTGGTCGCGCTCGGGGAAGGCGCGGTGGGTGGGCAGCAGCAGCGTCACGCAGGGGCCGCTCTGCGGGGCGAGCAGCTGGTCGAGGTCGGCGAGCTCGAAGGGCTGAAGTTCGGTGGGGGCGAGCGCGGTCGTCATGGTTCCTCCTATCAGGGGAGACAAGGGCGCAAGCAGCGTTCCAGCCGCCTATCTCGGTGAGCGGCGCGAGGCGCGCGCGGGCGCCGGGTCAGGCGCGACTCGCGCGGGGCGTGGTTGTCATGGGTGAGGAGGGCGTCGCTGGCGAGCGCGCTCCCTGGCCGCAGGGCTAGACTGCGGGGAGGAGGAGCGCGTGGAGCGAAAGCGGATCGGCGGCTACGAGCTCGAGCAAGAGCTCGGTCGCGGCGCCAACGGGGCGGTCTATCGCGCGCGTAGCCTGGCCAACCCGACCCAGCAGGTCGCGCTCAAGGTCCTCTTCGCCTCGAGCGGCGCCGGGACGGAGATGGGCCGCTTCCGCCGCGAGGTGACGGCCCTGGCCGAGCTGCGGCACAAGAACGTGGTCCAGCTCGTCGACTCGGGGATCGAGCAGGGCCTGACCTGGCTGGCCATGACCCTCGTCCGCGGGGACACCCTGCGCGAGCTGATCCGCAAGCAGGGCGCGCTGCCCAACGAGACCGCCGCGCGGGTGGCGCTCGGGATCGCGGCGGGCCTCGAGCACGCGCACGGGCTGGGGATCCTGCACCGCGACCTCAAGCCGCACAACGTCCTGATCGACCCCGCGGGCGAGCCCGTGCTGACCGACTTCGGCCTGGCCCGCCTGGGCGGGGGGACCAACGACCGGCTGACCCAGACCGGGGAGGTCCTCGGCACGGGCCCCTACCTCTCGCCCGAGCAGGCCAACGGCAGCCACGTCGACGAGCGGGCGGACATCTACGCGGCGGGCGCGACCCTGTTCCAAATGCTCACCGGGCAGCCGCCCTTCAAGGCCCCCAGCCACGTCAACCTGGTCGTCAAGGTGCTCAGCTCGCCGCCGCCCCAGCCCTCGAGCATGAACCCGCTGGTCGCGGCCGAGCTCGAGGAGATCTGCCTGCGCTGCCTCGAGAAGGACCCCGGCGACCGCTACGCCAGCGCCGCCGAGCTGAAGGCCGACCTCGAGCGCTACCTCGGCGGCGGCGAGGGAGAGGGCGGAGGGGTCCCGGCGGGGCTCCTCGTCGCGGGGGTGGTGGCGGTGGTCCTCGTCGCCGGCGCCACCCTGGCCGCGCTCGAGGCCTTGGCGCCGACCCCCGACCTGGCTGAGGCGACGCCCAGCCCGAGCCCGGCCGCGAGCGTCGCGCCCCGTCCGAGCCTGCAGCCGAGCCCCCTCGCGAGCCCCAGCCACTCGGCCAGCCCCCGTCCAGCCGAGAGCGCGCGCCCCGCGCCCGCGGCGAGCCCCGCCAGCTTCGGCGCCGCCTGGAAGCGCGACCTCGCCAGCGACCCCCCCTCGCCGCGCGGAGGCGCCGGCGTGGCGACCGACACCCACCGCGACACGATCCTGGTGTTCGGCGGGATCAGCCGCGCCCTGGCCTACGGCGAGAAGCTGCTGGGGGACACCTGGCTGCGCCGCAGCGGCGTGTGGCAGCACCTGGCGGTGCCCGGCCCGCCCGCGCGGCGCTCGCCTGCGAGCGCCTACGACGCGCGCCGCCGCGAGGTCGTGCTCTTCGGCGGCGCGGGCGAGCGGGCCTACCTGGGGGACACCTGGGTGTGGGACGGCGACCGCTGGAGCCCGCGCTTCGGCGCTGGACCCTCCCCGCGCAGCCACCACGCCATGGCCTACGACGCCAAGCGGGGCGAGGTCGTGCTCTTCGGCGGTCGCCAGCGGGGGCTGCTCAACGACACCTGGGTGTGGGACGGCCAGGAGTGGACTGAGCGCAAGCCGACCACCAAGCCCTCGGTGCGGCGCAACTTCGGGATGGCCTACGACCCGCGGCGCGAGGTGGTCGTGCTCTTCGGCGGGATGTTCGAGCGGGGGCTCCTGACCAACGAGACCTGGGAGTGGGACGGCGAGCGCTGGACCCAGCGGCAGCTCGACCCCTCACCCAGCGCGCGCAGGATCCCCGGCGCCATGGTCTACGACCCGCGCCTCCAGGCCTGCGTGGTGTTCGGCGGCAAGGACCAGGGGGGCGAGCTCGTGGCCGACACCTGGGCCTACGACGGCGAGCGCTGGCGCGAGCTGCCGAGCGAGGGCGGGGGCCCGACCGGGCGCCACTGGGTCCAGCTGGCCTGGGACTCCGTCGACCAGCAGCTGATCCTGTTCGGCGGCCAGGTGATGCGCAGCGACGGCGAGGTCAGCATCGCCGAGCAGTGGCTGCGCTGAGCTCCCCGGGGCCTCGTCTCCCAGCCGTGCCCGTGCCCGCGCCCGAAGAGCAGGAGGAGCTGTCGCAATCAGCGAAAGCTCCTTCGCGTTCCTGAGCTGGAACGGGGAAAACTAGAAAACTAGAAAGCGCGGTGGCTGCTCAGCGGAGCTGCCTTCTTCGAGTTTTCCAGTTTTCACCGTTCATTGTCTCGATAGAGAGGCAGCTGTCGCTCTTGCGACAGCTCCTTCGCGTATCGGAGCTGTCGCTCCTGAGGTTTCGCGACACCAAGCCCTAGGGCTTGACCCACACCCCCGAGGCGTCGACCACGAACAGGCCCTCCTCGTTGGCCTCGCTGACCTTGCCGCGCACCACGACCGTCTTGAGCCCGGCCAGGCCGCCGGCGTCCTTGGCCGAGGCCGCGATCGGCTTGCCCTGCGCGTCCAGGAAGCGGACGGTCGCGGTCTGGCGGAGCAGGTCCTGGGGGTCTTCGCAGCAGTAGTCCCAGGGCGTCTTGCAGCCGTCGCCCTCGTTCTCGCTGCAGGCGGGCAGGGCCGGGTCGGCCACCACGAAGAGCGCCCGCTTGGCGACGAAGGGCTCGGCCCGTCCACCGACGCGGGCTTCGAACACGACCTCGTCGCCCTGCTTGGCCTTGGCCTTGACCGCCGAGAGCCCCTCGGCCTGGGCTGGACGCTCAGGCAGGAAGAGCGCGCCAGGGATCGAGGCGGCCGCGGCGGGGGCGGCGTCGCCGCTCTTGGCGGCCTCGGGCGCGGGGGACTGGGGGCAGCCCGCCGCGAGAGCGAGCGCGAGCAGGGCGAACAGGGCTGGGAGTCGACGAGTCAACACGGGAGACCTCCGCGCCTCACTGGCGCAGGCTGGCGGGAATGGGAGTCATGAACAGGCGCAGGGCGGCGGGGAGGATCCCCAGGCAGCCGAGCGCGAGCCCGGCGCCGAGCGCCAGGGCCAGGACGGGGGCGTCGAGCAGGAGCCCGAAGGAGCCCATGGAGGTGCGGACCGAGAGGTCGTCGAAGAGCGGCAGGGCCAGCGCGCAGGCGCCGAGGGCGCCCAGAGCGTGGCCGAGGAGGGACTCCTGCAGGAGCGCGACCACGAGCGCGCCGACCATGCCCGCCGCCCCGGCGGGGGATACAGCCTGGATGACGGCGCTGGAACAGTTCCAGCGCCAGA